>SKRY01000355.1 GCA_007118235.1 Candidatus Hydrogenedentota bacterium
GATACCCCAACCCCGCGAATTAGTCAACATTCATCATCGAAGCCTCGCGCCAAAAAGATCCCGGCGAAACCCTTAGCGCGAATCGCCATCCGCGGGAGGCTTGGGCAGACTGGCCGTGAGCAAGCGGAAGATCCCGCGCAGGGCGGCGTTGGACTTTCCGGCCGCTCTGCTGACGGCGATGGTGGCGCGCACGCTGTTGCGCGAGATTTTGATCGTGGCCCCTTCGGAGAAGTAGCCGCGGCTGCGGTGGATCTTGCGCAGGGTCAAGACGGCCATTCCCAGCGCCCACAAACAGAATTGGCGGATGCCGGTCTCGGAAGCGGGGATCAAGAGCGTGTACCGGAGGGCGTTTTCCAGATGACCCCGGGCGGCCGCGATGAGTTCCTGTAGCGCGGCTTCGAACCGGCCGTCCATCTTGCCTTCGGCCAACGCGTCGAGGCCGGCCCCAAAGGCGGCCAAGGGCAGCCAACACACGCGGCGTTCCTTGTCGTGCCAGACGTCCTTGATGATGTTGGTCATCTGCAGGCCCTGGCCAAAGCTCACCGCCAATTCGGATAACGCCTCGCGCTGTTCGGCCACGGCGGGGCTGTGATTGCAGAACAGTTCGGTGAGCATTTCGCCGACGACCCCCGCCACATAGTAGCAGTACCTATCGAGTTCGCGCTGATCCCGCAGCCCGGACTCGGTTTCCCTGGCCTGAAAATGCTCCATACCCTCGGACATGATGCGGATGCACCGCGTCAGGGCCGCTTGGTCGGCTTCGGGGAAATCCCATGTGATCCGCAGAACCGCCGGGGTGTGGCGGACGAGTTCACGCTCGCCGGGCAGCATGTCCTCTCCCAAGCGCTCGTGAAGATCCTTGGCGAACTCCTCCGGCGAGCCGGCGCCCTCCACAGCGGCGATGAAGCGCTCGTAGAACCGCTGCTTCTCCGGAAAAGTCAGCACCTCGCAATCTTCCACGGTGTCGGCGATTCGGCAAAGCAGATAGGCATTGCTCACAACAACCCGCAGGTCTTCCGGCAATTGCGGAATGGTTAGCGCAAAGGTGCGGGACACCTCTTGGAGGGCCTTCTCCTGAAATGCGAAATCGTCCGCGCTAGGCGGCGCGGCCCTTTGAGGTTCATCAGCTATGGGAGGAATGACAGAAGTCAAATCAGCGAGTCCCGTTTCAGCAAGCGCGCCTTAACGTCAGGCTTCCCTAAACGCCACGGAGAAGGCTCACAACACTGCCTCCCCCAACGGCGTAAGTGTAGGTAGCCATGGGCAGTAGTGTCAAGAGTTGCGGCCGCCGCAACGGCGGGATTGGCGGGCGGGGGCAAGGAGACGGTGACGCGCGCGCATGACAACGACGAAACCCGTCGAGAACAGCAGGAGCGCAATGGCGCCGGGGACGTAGGAGACGCCCAAGGGTTGAAACAGACCGGGCCGCTCCGGATGATACGCCATGGTCATGGTTTCGCTGTCGCCCCACCACCCCTGCCATCCGAGGGCTCCTTCGTATCGGCGGCCGTGGATGGCCCCGCTGGGATCCTCGAACGTTAGCCGGTAGCTCCGGGGTTCATCCAGCGGTTCGACCGTTCCCTCCACGCGAACGCCCCCGAAATCAAGGGCGGCGGTACGTTGCAGATCCGTGGCGCGTCCCACCATGACCGCCGCCATCACCAAAACCAGGGCGATGGCGATCTCGGTCAGAGCGCGCTTCCAGGGAATCTCGGCCTTGGAGGTTGCCGCCGGTGTTTCATTCATGCTGCACTTCCACTTAGATGCTCGCCAAGCGCCGTTTCCGGCTCTCAGCGCTGTGTGAAACGTACTTGACGCGATTCAGGCGCTTCGCGGCCAAATGACCCCGCGACGGGATCGTAGTAGTACGTCCGTTCCGCGCCGCCCTGGCCCCCTTCGGATAGATACACATACTCATTGGCGGCCTCCTTGCGCCACCCCGAACGAATGCCCTCGGGCACCACCCGCGTGAAAAGCGGGCTTGCCTCGGAGGCCTCGGTCCCGGATGGGGCATCGTCCAACCTCAGCGGGTAGACGGGCGTGCGGTCTTGCTCCTCCGATTGCTTGCCGTAATTCGCGATCCCCATTCGGATGACGGCCACGCCGAGATCCTCGGTGTGCGACCGCGGGGGGCCGCCAAAGAACAGATCCCGGCTGACGAAGACGAAGATGGATACAATCACCAGTATCACGAAAAGGATGGCCAGCTCAATCAGGCTGTATCCCTGATTATTTCGATGCATCATACGCGTTTTCCTTCCCGGTTCCCGTCCCAGCGTCCAACCCAGGCTGGACCGCCCCTAACTGTACCATAAACCCGCCCCGCGCATGGAAAGGCCAGGCGGGACAAGGGCTGTTTCGGTCGCGCCGGGAAGCCCCGTGCCGCCTGCATGCCAGAAACGGGCGGCCTTGACCTCATCCCGAAGCGGGGCAATCGCGGGATAAGGCCAAGGCCGTGAAGCGGTGCGCGGGCGAGAGCGGGGCTACTCGCCTCCAAAGGAGGTGACGGCTTGGAGACCGCGCATCACGGTATGCGTGATCTTCCAGCGCCAGCCCGCCTCTTCAAGGTCTTCCGCCACCATGAGGGGCGCTTGAGCGAGCACTTTTCCATCCAGTTCCACTCGCACATCGCCCACAATCGTCCCGGCGGTCAAGGGCGCCTGGAGCCGTTCCGGCGCGGTGGTGACAAGCTGCACATCGTACACTTGATCCATGTGCACGTTGACCCAGAGATCCTTCACGGCCTGGAGCCGGGTCGCAGCGATCTTGCTATTGCCGACGGGCGTCTCTTCCGCCAAGGTTTCGTTTTCGGCCAGCAACAGGACCCGGCGCATTTCCTGGAATCCCTGTTCCATGAGATAGCTGGCCAAGCCAAACCGGTTATTGGAGTTCTGGAATCCCATCACCACGGCGATCAGCCGGGTTCCGTCTCTTTCCGCGGTCGCCGTGACGCAATAGCCCGCCGCCCGCGTGTAGCCCGTCTTAAGTCCATCGCATCCCCTCAACTGGCTAAGGAGACGGTTGGTGTTGCTTCGATTATCGGCCCGGCGGCGGCTGACATTAAGGGAGGGCGTGCTCACCCATTCCATGATATCGGGATACTTCAGACACTCCCGGGCAAGCACGATCATGTCGCGGGCGGTGGTCCGGTCGTGCGGGCGATCGTCGTTGGTGGGGGGAAGCCCATTCACGCTGAAGAACTCCGTGTTCTCCATACCTAGCTCGGCGGCGCGCTCGTTCATTCGCTCGAGATAGGCCTCGACGCTTCCCCACAAGCCCTCCGCCACCATCACGGCGCCATCATTGGCCGATCGCACGGCCACCGCTTGCATCAATTCCTCCAGACGCCAGACTTCTCCCTGCTGAAGGTAAACTTGGCTGCCCCATTCGGCGGCGGCGCGGGCCGAAGCGGTAAGCTCCTTGTCGAGCGTCCATCTCCCCTCAGCCACCCCCTCGGCCACCAGCAGCATTTGCATCATCTTGACCATGCTTGCGGGCGCCCGCACTTCATCGGCGTTGTGTTCCGCGATGATGAAGCCGCTATCCGCTTCAACCACCATGAAACTGATGTTGTTTTCGGCGGAGATGTACTCCGCAAGCGTGGCTCCAGCCGCCACGGGGCACAGCGCCAGCCCGGCGGTCAACGCCGCGGCGAACGTCAAGGCAATCCCTGCCCAAGCACGTGAATCATTCTTGAATGCGGCCTTCATGAGTATACGATCTCCTTCCACTTCCGTGATTTCACAACCAACACATAAATACGCGCGATATCGTCCGCAAACCGGCGAATTCCTACGAAAACCCGCACGGTCAGCCCGTTATGCAATAGCGGTCCATGGAAAAATCACCCCAGCATAAGGGACTTCCGCGGATGGCTCAACACACTAAGCCCGCGATTCTCCCCAGTCGTGTGTAATACAAACGTCTCCGGCTTAAGCGGAGCAAGAGCGCGGCGCATGTGGAACGGCTTCCAACAGCGCCGTGATTTCATCAATGGGAAACGGCTTCCGCAACGTGGCCCACACCTCCGGCCAATGGTCCAAATCTTGGTGGATGCCCGAGATCACGCAAAGGGGCGTATTCTGGGTGGCCGGATTCTCGCGGAGCGTGGCCAGAATCTCACCGGGCTCCCCGCTTGCGGCGCCATCCACATCCACCACAATGAGCGCGGGTTGAAACTGGGCGGCCTGGTTGATCGCCCAGTCCAAATCCGTGGCGCACAAGGGCTGGGCTTTACGCCGCCGCAGGGCCGAGGCGGCATAATCAAGGAAATCGGAATCCGCGTCAATAAGCAGGATGCGGGGGCCGCCCGCATTCCCCGGACCATGGGCGCTTTCCCCGGCCGGTTCACCCAAAGCGGCCACCGAAACCCGATGCCTCAGTTCCGCGGGAGTGAACGGTTTCGGAAGCCAGACCACGTCCTTGGGAAGCTCCTCCCCGTCCGCGGTCATAACCATGGTGTTCTGGGGGCCGCAAAGCCCCACCACGGGCGTATCGCGCAGGTCCAACTCGCGTCTCATTCTCGTGACGGGCGCTTCCGCGCCGTTGGGCTGGTCGTTGTCCAAACATATGACATCCGGCATCAGCTCGCGGGCCTTCCGGATGCACTCGTACACGTTGCCCGCGTCATGCACGCCCGCCCCGGCATCGCCGAGAGCAGCGGCAATCGCCTGGCGGGTCTCCTCGTGTTCCATACCCAATACGATCAGGTAGTCGTCCAGCCGCTCAGCCGCTTCATCGCACGCGCCAGTAAACGCGGCATGGGGCAACGTGAAGGAAAACGTGCTTCCCTCGCCCGGCGTGCTGTTCACGGTGATGTCGCCGCCATGAGCGTGCACAATGCTCTTGGCGATGCTCAACCCAATACCCGTTCCCGCATAGCGGCGATTCAGGTCGCTGTCGACCTGATAAAACTTGTCGAACACGCGCTCCCGATGGGTTTCCTCTATGCCAATCCCGGTATCGCGCACGGCGATGGTGAAATCCGCGCCGTTGTCCCCATATTCCACGGAAACCTCTCCGCCGGTCTCGGTGAACTTGATGGCGTTGGACAACAGGATGGTGAGTACTTGATTCAATTTGCCGGGATCGCCCCAGACCAAGGGCCGCCCCTCGCCGCTGGGCCGCGCCTCAAGACTGACGCCTTTCTCACTGGCTTGGGGGTGGTGCGACATCAGTTGCTCCCGCACCAGGGTATCCACGTCGAACAGCCGCATGGACAACTGAACGCCCCGGATCTGCATCCGGCTGAACTCCAGCATCTCCTCGATAAGGGCTTGCAGCCGGTCCACGTTGCGCCGCATCACTTCCAAGGCCGTGCGCTCCGTCCCGGAATCGGTCTCGCCGCCTTCAAGCATCTCGATATAACCCCGGATGGTGCTGAGGGGGGTCCGCAGCTCATGGGTCACGTTGGACAGGAACGAGTCCTTGGCCCGGTCCAGCATGCGGAGTTCTTGGTTGGCCAATTCGAGTTCGTTGGCCCGCATCTCAAGCTGATGCTGCATGGTCTTGAGTTCACTGACGTCGGTAATGACCAGGGAGTACCGCAAGTCCTCTTGATTGGGGTCGTGAATGGGAGCCGCGCCCATCACCACGGGGAGCGTCTTCCCATCTTGCGTGATAAGGTTGACCTCCAAGTTCACCCGGTTGCCTCGATGCGCCTCGGCCATGTCAAACAGTTCCAGCAACTTGCCCCGGCTGGCGGGCCCCACATAATCGAGGATGGACTCGCCCCGCATCGACTGCGCCGGCGCGCCGAGCAACTGGGCGATGCGATCATTGGCGAAGTGGATTCGGAACTGGCCATCGACCGCCACGAATCCCTCGTTCATGTTCATGAGCAGCTCGCGAAGATGCTGCTCGGACTGACGGAGCTGGCGGGTCCGTTCCTGGACTTGTTTCTGCAAATCCTCGGCGTAACGCTCAAGACTCCTGGCCATGCGGTTCTGCTCGGTCACGTCCCGCAAGGTGGACAGCGTGCCAACCACTTGGCTCCTCCGGCCGTACACGGGCGTACTGCTCACCCAGAATTGCCGCTCTTCGCCATAAAAAGGCCAGCTTACCTGGTATTCCTTGGTTCCGCCCTTGGGGTTGTCGGCCTGTGGCAAGATCCGGTCCATGCCCACGCGTTGGGCCAGTTCGGTCAAATCCATGCCGACCGCCTCGTCCTCGCTCAGACCCGTCATGTCGAGAAAACGGGGATTGACGGTGGCGATGACGCCCGCCGGGGTGGTGAGCACAAAACCCTCGCTCATATGCTGGGCCAATTGACGAAAGCGGCCGCCCAATTCGCCGAAGGCCTCGTCCGTGCGCACCGCGATGAAAAGGACGGCCATCAGTCCCACCACCAAGCTAAGCATGCCCAGCCAGCGGGACATGACCCCCACGTAGTGCGCGATTTCGCGGGTTTCGATGAGCCGGTCGGCGAGGCCGGACAAGGTAATAGCGGCGCCGAGGATGAGAAGAAACATGCCGCCGACGAGCATGAACCGTTCGCGGCGCTTCATGTGGAGATGCGCGAGTAGACGCCCCGAGGCGAACACGGGCAGGGCGACGGAAAACATAACCACCGTGCCCCGCACGACAGCGCTGTCGAATTGGCGGGAAAATAGGACCCCCGCCATCCCGATAATAATCGGGATGAGGTACAGCGGCATTCGTGTCCGGGATTGCCCTTGAATTGACATCCGATCGCCCCTCTAAGGGCCGCCAGAGAGTAAGCACTTCTTGCACATCATCCCGGCCGCCCCGAACGCTACACCACAATATCCTGTGGCGGGTCTTTTGTCAAGCCTTTTCTTGGCGCCCGAGACGGACTCCATGGCGTTCCTTATCCACTAACGTTGGCTCATGGGAGCGCAATGTCCAAGTCAATGGAACCCGAGTCCCCCACGGAGAGCGGGCCTTCGTACAAGGATTCCATGCGGAAGTTCATGGGATCCCGCATGGCGGCTTGCTCATCGACGCGTAGCACGTCCACGATGTAGTCGCCCGGCGCCAGCCCCGCGATATGGAAGGATCCGTCGGGTTGAACCACGGCCTGGCCCGCTTGATAGCGGAGGATGTCGAGGGTGGTTCCTATCTGGGTCATGCTCATTTCGGTGGGATGCGGACCGCCCGGACGGCGCACGGAGACCACGGTGTTGCCGCCCGCATGGTTACTGATCCGGCCTGAGAGGGGGATGTCGCCCGAGGGACCGAAATCAAGATTGGCCTCTTGTCCATCCGCCACATCAACGACGCCCATCTCCGGGAAGGCCTGGGGGCCGCCGCCCGCCGCCATTCCCCTCGTATCCATGGGAACGGCGAGATAGCTGCCCGAGGCCAAGCCGCCGATGGAAAACTCGCCTTGGCCGCCCGCCGTTACCATGTGGAATCCGCCGGGTCCGATCAAGACGACGCCTCCGGAGATCGGTTCGCCGCTGCTGTCCGTCAGCCGTCCGCGCACGCCGCCTCCCTCGCTCATCACGACGCGCAGGCCGTGGGTGTCCGCGCCGCGCCGCACGGTCACGCCCGGCAATCGGTTCCGGGCGTAGGAGGGGTGGGTGGCGACGAGGTCATACGACCCGGGCGGCACATTGGCGATTTCGAACTCGCCTTGGCGGTTCGTGGTCGCGCTGTGTCCGCTGGCGCCTCCCATGCCCGCGGGGATGGCGGATTCCATGGCTTGGGCCATTATGTTGTCCGTGGCCCGCGCCAGCCGCACTTGCGCGCCGGACACCGCACGGCCCGTGGGGTCTTGCACGCGGCCCGTCACCCGGACGCCACGCTCAAGCCGGACTTGGACGCCCGAGCGCGTTTGTCCACGCGTCAATGCGATGACGCCACTTTCGCCCGTCCCTTGAGTGGCGTCTCGCGCTTGCACCTGATACCGGCCGGGAAGCAGGCCGCCGAACTCGAAGAAACCGCCGGCCTCGCTACGATAACGGCCCTCGGCGAAGATGTCCTGGAAATGGCTCACGAGGGCCTGCAATTCCCCCTCGGCATCCTGCTCGTCCAGGTTCACGAGGGTGACCATCACCCCCTCGGCCGGACCGCCCTCGCTATCTATCACGAGGCCCTCGATGCGCGCCCCGGGGGAGAGATTGAGCCGAATATCGGCATGCAGGGGCACCCCTTCCTGCCGCGCGATTTCGCCGCGCGCTTGCGCTTCCACGGTGTAGTTCCCTTGCCAAAGGTTCTCGATGGTGAACACGCCGCCGGCCGTGCTGGAAACGGTTTGCGCCGGGAAGGCCCCCATTGAGGCGGTCACGGCGGCGTCTTCCACGGGATTGCCCCGGGAGTCATACACCCGGCCCGTGATGACGCCCTCGGGTTGGGGCCAGTCCCCGAAATCGTGGCTCGCCGCGACAAACCGCAAACCTCGGATGTCGCGCCCTTCCTCCACGGTGAGGGTGGCGGGGTCCCCGTCCTCGGTCTCCACGCTCATCCAGCCCGCCGTCACGGTGTAGCGCCCCGGCGCCACGTGTTCCAGCGTAAACGAGCCGTCCTCGCCGGTCTGGGTCCCGGTCCCCCGCCCCCCTAGACCAAAGCTTTGCATCTCCAGACTCTGAAGCTGGATGCCTCCCTCGGCGAACGGTTCGCCATCGGCTTGCACGATGCGCCCGCTAATCGTGCTGCCCCCGCTGAGCACGAAGTCGGCGGTGGCCGTTCGGGCGCGTTCGGTAAGCGCGACGGTCTTTCTTTCGGATGGCGCGTATTCCATGGCTTGCGCCCTTACGGAAAACTCGCCCTCCGGCGGAAGCCCAGCTATCGTGTAGACGCCGTCGTCGTCCGTCTCCGTGCGCGCGTCCCGCGCTAGCATAAGCGTTTCCATGGCCGAAGTGGACATGCGCGTTGGGGTCAGCTCCATCCAGGCCCCGGCGATGGGCGCGCCACGCCGGTTGGTCACGCGCCCCGTGATTCGGCCGCCCTCCTCCACCTCGAGTTCAACGCCTTCCACTCGCTCGTCCTCGTCCACATATACGGCTTGCGTCCCAGCGGGAAAATAGAGATTGTGTTCACGCAACCCGGAAAGGCTCAGCGCGTAGCGGCCAGGCGATAGGTTGTCCAGCTCAAACGCGCCGCCCTCGCCGGTTGTGGCCGTGTTCCCGCTTTGGCCGCCCCAAATCCATTCATCGCCCTGTCCCGCCATGACTTGGACGCCTTCCACGCCGGTCCCTTGGGCATCGGCGCGCACCACCCGGCCGCTGATACCCGCCGCGCGCTGCAATTGGATATCCATGCGCAATTCGCTTCGGCCATGAATAGGCACAATCTCTTCATGCAAGGCATGGCCTTCAGAGACACACGCCAGCACGAGCTGCGGAAGGGGTTCATCCTCGCCGCCCGCCCACTCCATCTGGATGCTGTAACTGCCGCGGTCGGTGGTTTCGGTGGCGGCGAGCGCCTCCGCTTCGCCGCGTTGGCGAATGGCTTGGCCGGGGGGCGTCATCCCCCCTCCGAAGAATTCGTTCGATGCCTGTTGCACACGCACCTCAGCCCTCGCGATGGGCGCGCCGCCCCGGCGTTCGGTCACCGTGCCGTAGATC
>SKRY01000495.1 GCA_007118235.1 Candidatus Hydrogenedentota bacterium
ACTTTGTCGGGATCGTGGCCCCCGCGCCGCAGTTTCCGGATCTGCTCATCCGTGAGGGAGCGGGCCATCCGTTCGAGGCTGGGGTGGACGTTGAAGAAATCGCGGCGGATATAGTCGCCCGACTCCACGGTGTATTTCTGGAGCTGCCCGTCCACGACTTCGTTCATGCGCTTGACCAACAGCCCCTCGGAATCCTTGGCGAGCAAGGGATCCCAATCGCTGCCCCAGATGGCCTTGACCACGTTCCATCCCGCGCCGCGGAACAAGGACTCAAGTTCTTGAACGATCTTCTGGTTGCCGCGCACGGGGCCATCGAGCCGCTGGAGATTGCAGTTGATAACGAAGATGAGGTTGTCGAGCTGCTCCCGGCCGGCCAACGTGATGGCGCCCAAGGATTCCGGTTCGTCGCATTCCCCGTCGCCCATGAACACCCAGACTTTGCTGTCGCTGGGCTGCTTTAGGCCCCGGTCCTCAAGGTAGCGGGCGAAACGCGCCTGATAAATCCCCGTGATCGGCCCCAAGCCCATGGAGACGGTGGGGAATTGCCAGAACTCCGGCATAAGCCATGGATGGGGATACGAGGACAATCCGCCTCCGTCGCTCAACTCGCGGCGGAAATTGCGCAATTGCTCGACGGTTAGGCGGCCCTCAAGGTAGGCGCGCGCGTAGATGCCGGGGGCCGCGTGTCCCTGGAAATACACGAGATCGCCCTCGTGCTCGTCCGTGGGCGCGCGGAAGAAGTGGTTGAAGCCCACCTCATACAGCGTGGCGGCGCTGGCGTAGGTCGAGATATGCCCGCCAATGCCGGACGACTCCCGGTTGGCCCGCACCACCATCGCCATGGCGTTCCACCGCACGATGCTCTTGATGCGCCGCTCGATTTCCCGGCTCCCGGGAAAAACCGGCTGCTCATCCACGGGAATCGTGTTGATGTAGGGCGTATTTGCCGAATACGGCAACCCGATCCCCGCGCTTTGGGCGCGAATCTGCAATTGCCTGAGGATATGCCGAACCTTCTCGGCGCCACCCTGCCGGATGACGTAATCCAGGGATTCCAGCCAATCGCGCGTTTCGGCGTCATCGTCAATGTTGGGTTGTTGTTGAATTTTCTCCAGCGGATCCACTTCGGAGAGGTATCCTTTCCACGTTGGAAGCGCCCCTGTTGACTTCAGAGGATTGGAAACACATCATCCGGCGGCGTAGCAAAACGCCCCGGCGGGTCTTGGATATACTACGGGTTGCCCCATACCGGTATCAAGACACAGGCCAATCCCGCCGTTCTTGGAGTCTGTGTGTCCCCCTGACCTACCACAGATTTCAGGATTCGCCCGCCTTGACCGATACTACTGGGATGTATGGCATAAAACACTGACAGGGCCGCGAATATTCCATACGACGGCTGCGTACTGTCTCTCGCCGGGCCGAGTTTGCGTCAGCATACCATGAACGGGCGGGCGGACCGTTAACCGCGGGTTGTCCCCAACGGGACGTTGAGGATGGCCTTGCCATCGAACTGGAGCTGGCGTCTTCTTGTTGATATTCGCACGGCCACTCCTTACCATGGGAGCGATTCGCAGCCCTATGAGGGAGGTAACCCGCCAATGTCACCTTTGGAATCCACCCTGACGCGCGCCTCCGGAATAGGCAGCGGTCTCACCATCCGTGGCCCTGTCCCGGAGCGTAGCGCGGAACTCTGGCGCCGCCGGCAGGCGCACGAGTATGAGTTGGAGCACCCGCGCTGGGATTGGCTCAACGATGGCGAGCAGCGCAATTGGGGAGCGTTCACGCATTATGTGGTTGGCGCGGGCCTCTGGATGACGGGGCTCAGCGGGCGCGCCAGGGCCAACGCGAACAGTCCCCGTTTGCGGGAGTTGGAGTTTGCGTTCGGCCATCTTCCGGCCTCTTTCGACGGGTTGCGGGTGCTTCACATGTCTGATCTGCACTTCATCCGGGAACCGGGCTTTGCCGAGCGAATCCGGGATTTGGCCGCGGCGGTTGATGCTGACGTATGCGTGATGACGGGGGACTACCGCCGCGCCGATTTTGGCCCAAGCGATCGCGCCATTCAAGGCATGGCCACGGTGTTGGAGGGCATTGAGACCCCCTATGGGGTTTACGGCATCCTTGGCAACCACGATTCGCACGTAGTTGTCGAACCCTACGAGGCCATGGGAGTCACCATGTTGATGAACCAGCGCGTGGTCCTCGAGCTTGAGGGAGAACGCATTTGGATAGCGGGGGTGGACGACCGGCATGCGTATGGGTGCGACGACTTTGAACGGGCCTGCGGGGGCATTCCATCCGGAGAATTCCTCTTGATGTTGGCGCATTCGCCGGAGACGATTCGTGAGGCGGCCCAGCATGGCGCCAGCCTGTATCTTTGCGGCCATTCCCATGGCGGCCAAATCTGTTTGCCGGGGGGATGGCCCATCCTTCACAATTCCCGGTCCGTTTCCCGCCGATACGCCCGGGGCGTATGGACGTACGGGAACATGCGCGGTTTCACCACCAACGGCTTGGGGACCACCAGTCTGCACGTCCGGCTCAACTGTCCGCCAGAGGCGGCCCTAATCACCTTGCGCCGTCGAAATGCGTGATCCGGAGGCGGGCGCGGATGCGCGGGCCGAATAGGACGCCGGGGTTTGATGTTATAGCCAAAGGCGGTGTGGGATTCTACTAGCCTTGTCCATCGGGGAGAAGCGAGCTGTTTGATTGGAGCCCGATAGGGTAAGACGCCCGAGGGATGTAGCGCCACCGAGTTAAGCGCCGCCTGGCGCGGGAGTGCGTGAACCGCTTGTTCTACTATGCTGGAACACCGGAAATGCGTAATGGGCTATAATTGCACTATGAGGATTCTTGCGCTCATTCTATTGGCGGGTATGCTCGGCGCCGGTGTGACGGACGGCGTTGGGGCGGAGGCGCCGGGAGGCGGCAATCAGCTCCTTGTGCGATTCGAGCCCGGCATACACGCGGTGGGCCGCTCCATGTCTCATGCGGAACTTGGGACGGCGCGGGCGCACCGGTTTCGCCGGATCCCGGTTGATGTGGTGACGATTCCCGAGGGGGCGGATCCGGATACCGTTATCGCCGCCTACGAGGCCCGGCCCGACGTGGCCTATGCCGAACCGAACCATCCTGTTTATGTGCAGGGCGAGCCCAACGACCCTCTCTTTGACGACCTTTGGGGGCTTCACAATACCGGCCAAACCGGGGGTGCGCCCGGTGCGGACATTGGGGCCGTCGAGGCTTGGGAGCACACCACCGGCAGCAGCGAAATCATCGTGGCCATCATTGACACCGGCGTTGACTACACCCACGAGGATCTCGCGGACAACATGTGGGAAAACCCCAACCCGAGCAACGTCCACCATGATCTTCACGGCGCGCGGTGGACCAACGGCAACGGCACGCTCACCAACGGCGATCCCATGGACGAGAACAGCCACGGCACGCACACCGCGGGAACCGTGGGCGCCGTGGGCAATAACGAGTTGGGCGTTGTGGGTGTGAACTGGGATGTCCGGCTCATGGCGCTGCGGTTCATGGACGAGGATGGCAAGGGCGTGGTGGCCGACGCGATCGCGGCCATTGAATATGCCATGGACCATGGCGCGCACGTGATCAATGCCTCTTGGGGAACCGATGAATATTCCGAAAGCCTCAGGGCAATCCTTCACGAGGCGGCCGAGGCGAACGTATTGTTTGTCGCTTCCGCGGGCAACCGAAACAAGGACAACGACGAAGAGCCCTTCTACCCCGCCAGTTTCGATGCGCCCAATATCATTGCAGTGGCTAGCAGCACGGACAAGGATGCCCGGTCCTCGTTTAGTAACTGGGGGAAGGACTCGGTCCATGTGGCCGCACCAGGTTCGCGCATCAAGAGCGCCTTGCCGGACAATCGCTACGGCAACAAGAGCGGAACATCCATGGCGGCTCCCCATGTGGCGGGCGCCGCGGCGTTGTTCTTGTCCTTGAACCCGGGGGCGTCCCATCGCTTGGTCAAGCAGAGGATTCTCGAAACCGTTACGCCATTGGATGCGTGGGAAGACCTCGTGCAGACGGGAGGACGGCTGAACGCGGGAGCGCTGGTCGGCGGGGCCGTTCCCACGGGCGAACTGACGGTATCCATTGAGCCGGACGAGGCCGTTGATGCTGGCGCGCGATGGCGTGTCGTGGGGGAGGACGCGTGGCGGGATAGTGGGGACAGCGTCACCCTTGAAACCGGTGAGTACGAGGTGGAGTTCGCGGTGTTGGACGACTGGGTGGAGCCAAGTTCCGTGAATGTGGGGATCGCGAAGGACACGGTGACGGCGAGGATGGCGGCCTACGAACGCGCCCGGGGAACCCTTGAATTGACGCTTGAGCCCGAAGGGGCCCGCGCGGATGGCGCGCGATGGCGCGTGGCCCGGGAGGGCGCGTGGCGGGACAGCGGGGACAGCGTCACCCTCGAAACCGGTGAGTATGAGGTGGAGTTCGCGGTGTTGGACGACTGGGTGGAGCCAAGTCCCGTGAATGTGGGGATCGTGAAGGACACGGTGACGGCGAGAACAGCGGCCTACGAACGCGCCCGGGGAACCCTCGAATTGACGCTTGAGCCGGAAGGGGCCCGCGCGGACGGCGCGCGATGGCGTGTTGTGGGGGAGGGCGCGTGGCGGGACAGCGGGGATAGTGTTACTCTCGAAACCGGTGAGTACGAGGTGGAGTTCACCGAGTTGGAAGCCTGGGTGACGCCAAGTCCCATGAGCGTGGCTATTACGAAGGGCACGGTGACACGGGAAACCGCCCGCTATGTCAAGGCGGCGGGGGAGTTGCGGGTGGAGATTCATCCCGAGGCTGTTCGCGCCGAAGCCCGGTGGATCGTAAACGGCGCCGAATATGCGCACGGTGAGACGGCGCGGGATCTCGCGGTGGGCGCCTATGACGTGGGCTTCACCGATGTGGCGGGCTGGGTGAAGCCCGCGCCATTGCACGACGTTGTCGTGGAGAGAGATGTCCTGACCGAGGAATCGGCGGAATACATCGAGGCCACGGGCGAGCTGACGGTCACCATTGAGCCCCCGGAGGCGCGGGCCGATGGGGCGCGCTGGAGCGTGGACGGGGGACGCGTGTGGCGTGAGGGCGGCGGAAGGATCGAGCTAGAGGCCGGCCTGCATGAGGTGATCTTCGCGGTCCTTGACTATTGGGTGGAGCCCGGACCCGTGTTGGTGGAGGTCCAGCCGAATGAGGTCACGTCCCGGAGTGTGGCATACGAGCGGGGCAGGGGCGTATTGGAAGTGATCCTTGAGCCGCCGGAGGCCGTGGCGGAGGGCGCCCGATGGTCGGTGGATTACGGCGCGACGCTTCGGGACAGCGGCGAAGCCGTCGAACTCGATGCGGGAGAGCATTGGATCCTATTTACCCCATTACGCGAGTGGCGATCCCCCGATGCGAGGCCCGTGGAAGTCGCGAAGGATGGGGTCACCACGGAGCATGCGGAATACCGTCCTCGCGAAGTGGAGGGATTGCCCGTGAGCCGCCCGTGGGTCTTGGTGGTGTTGGCCGGGACGCTGGCTGTTGCGGGTTTGGCGGGGATGATGAATAGGCGGTTACATCCCCCTACCCCCCTTCCGAAGGGGGAATAACGCTCTCCGTCGAATTGCTTTCCGGCAATGGCGTCCCGGCGCGGGAAGCCTATGGCGCCACATACGCCAGCCCTTGCTCCCGGATGTCCGCCAGACGGCCCTCGCCGATTCCCTGAACCCGCGTTAGTTCGCCAAGGCTGGTGAAGGGCCGTTCCTCGCGCAACGCGATGATTTGCTGCGCGTAGGCGGGCCCGATGTGGATGATGTCCTGAAGCTCTTCAGCGCTGGCGGTGTTGATGTCGATGCCCACGAATTCGCTTGCCTCGCTGTCGCGGGCGGGCGAAATCTCATAGCTTCCGTCTGGGTTGGCTGTCACGCGCACGGTCCCGTGTTGGTCCGTACGGTACACGTCCGCCCCGTTAGCGGCATATAGCGCCAGGGTCTCGTCGTGGGGATGGCCATACCGGTTGCCCGCTCCGCAACCGATGACCACGGTCTCGGGGTGGAGCATCTCCATGGCGGTTGGACTATCGCCGTTCGCGCTGCCGTGGTGGCTGGCCTTGTGGACATGCACCCGTGGGAACGCCTCGCGGTGATGCTCGAGCCACCACTCGAATTGCTCCGGCTCCGCATCGCCCGTGAAGGACGCGCGGAACTCCCCGTATTCGATGATGACGCCCACGCTATTGTTGTTGTGTCCCCAAGAAGGTTTTCCCGGCGGAGGGACGATGTGCAGCCGGACCTCACCCAGCGTAATGGTGCGCGCCTCCGGCTCCAACAGCTCCGCGCCCGCGCTCTCAAGGGCGTCCAGCACGCGCTCATAGGTCCGGGTGGTGTGGGGGATGCCGTTGTCCATGTAGTACGGCGGTTCATATCGCTCGATGATCTCGGGAAAGCCGCCGATATGGTCCGCGTGGTTGTGCGAGGCGATCAGCAGGTTGAGGTGCTCGATCCCAATGCGTTCGAGATAACCCAAGGCGCGGCCATCGTCGAGCCCGCCGTCATACAGCGCGGTATGGCCCGTGTCCGCCTGGATAAGCACGGCGTCGGCTTGGCCCACGTCGATGAAGTGAAGTTCGAGCGCTTGGGCCGCGAGACTCAGGCAAAGGACGGCCAAGAAAGTAAGCAGTACGCCCGGTAAGCGGCTCATAGATTCAGGTCTCCCTTGGGGCCGTGTTTGAGTCTGGCCCGCTTCTCCGAAAGTTTCGAACGCCTTTCTTGTGTTGCCTCGGAGTCGATGACGAGCCGCAACCGGCTTTCCCCTCTATCGCGGTCAATTTCGGCCAGTAACACATCGCCTTCCCGCGCGCCGGCTGGCGCCCACGCCGCGGGAACCTCGAACGGTCCCGTCTCGTGCTCGAGGACGACATGGCCACGGTCCGTGAACCGCTCGACAATGTAGTGTTGTTCTTCCAGCATATAATAACGCCTTCCAAACAAAAAACGGGCTCATCTGGATGAATCGCGTCCAGTTCATCCAGATGAACCGCTTTCATGACTCGAAAAGGTTGGTGGCGGCGAGGGCGCATCCCCGCGTACGTTACCGACACGCCATCACGTATGGCCTCCCCGCCCTGGGCTATTCAACGAACGGCGGCCTCCAGCAGCCTCCCGGCTAGAATCCCATCCCCGTCTGGAAGTGTAACCGGCCGCTGCTGCTTTGGTAGCGGTCGGGGTTGATGGGATGGGCGTAGTCGAGGCGGACGGGCCCCAGCATGGGAACGTCGAAGCCGAGTCCGACGCCCCCGCTGAACCGCAGATCGCTCGCGTCGATATCGCTGGGAACAGCCCATACCGCGCCGCCGTCGACAAAGCTGTACAGCCGGAGGGGATCCAGGACGTCGTATTTGACCTCCACGTTATTGATGATCCGCAATTGGCCTCCTACCCGGTCAAAGGGGCCGAATATCCAGAATTGGCGTTCCCTGGGGCCCACTTCGCGGTTGCGGTAGCCGCGAATCGTGGTGGTGCCGCCAGCAAAGAACCGGTCGGACAACGGAACAAAATCGGAACTGCCGTACTCGGTCACATAGCCCTCGCGGGTGCGGTAGGACAGCACATACTGATCCCGGTCTCCGAAGGAGTAGTACCACGTGGAATCATGCTCCAGCCGGATGAATTCGTTGTCGCCTCCCAGCCCGGCGAGTTCGACCTCGAAATTATGGCGCGCGCCCTCGGATGGGTTGCGCGGATTGTCGCGCGTGTCGCGGTTGATATCCCATACGGCGCTGATGGTGATGCGTCCACCGCGTTCGCGCCGGAGCTGGCGCGAAGAGAAGCGGGGAAGGTCGCGAATCTCGAGATCCCGGTAGCGCAAGGCCAGCGTGGTGTCCATGTAGGGCGAGAGTTCCTTCCCGAGGCGTATTTGTCCGCCGCTGGAATCCTCCCTGTATCTCATGGCGCCGCGAGGCCGGACCGAACGGCTGTAGGCGTCGAAGCCAAACATAAGGGGCAGGCCGCCAATCTCGGGATCGGTGAAGCCCAGGTTGAACTCGGTCCGGCGGCGCGCGACGTTCACTTCGGCTTGCACTTGCTGGCCGCCGCCCGAGAACGAGTACGGGTTGGTGATGTCGAAGTTACGGAATCGCAGGTTGGTGTGGCCGCCTATGCCGTCATCGGGGCTGAAGCCGACGCCGAACGTGAACTCGCCGGTTTGGGCCTCTTCCACGTCAATGAGCAGATTCTCGTAGCGGGGATCGTCCTCAAGCGGCTCCAAGCTAAAACGGACGTCATCAAAATACCCCGTGCGCTCCAGGTCTTGCTGGGTGCGCCGGAGGGCGCTGCCGTCGAAACGGTCGCCGGGATCCAAGTGCAACCGGCTGCGTATGACGTCATCGCGCGTGACCGTATTGCCCGTGATACGGATTTCCCGCACGTACTTGAGGTCGCCCTCGCTAATCTGATGGACCACATTGGTGGTGTGGTTTTCCCTGTCGAGGGTGACCTGAGGAGTGACTTGAGCGTTGACGTAGCCACTGTCGCTATAGCCTTGTGTGATGACCGCGACATCGGCCTGGACTTGGCTGCGGTCGTGCACCGCGTCGGGAACCGCGCCCAGCACCGAGAGGATTTCCTGGTCCTCAAAGACGAAGTTGCCCTGAAGGGTTAGATTGGCGATGCGATAGATGGGGCCTTCGTCGATGTGGACGGTGATGTACAGCCGCCGGCCTCTTTCATCGTATTCGAACTCCGCCCCCAGGACCTCGGCTTCAAGATGGCCGTGGTTGGCGTACTCCTGCACGATGGTTTGAAGATCGGCCTCGAACTCGGGTTCGCTGTATTGCCCTCCGAGAAACCACCAGGCCCGGCTGGTTTCGATTAGGCCCCGGAGATCGCGGTCACTGAGGGTTTCATTGCCCACGAAATCGATGCGCCCGATTCGCGCGCGCGGGCCTTCCTCAATAAGATAGGTGAGGCTTACCTCCGCGGGGCCAATCTCTTCGACAATGATCTCGACCTGAGCATTGGGGAAGCCCCGTTCCTGATACACCTCCAGGATGGATTCGCGTTCCTGTTCATACACTCCAGGCGCGAAGGAATCCCCTTCCCGCCATGTGAGGGCGCCGCGGATGTGACGGGAGGGCACGATGTCGTTGCCGGCGATGTTGACCTCGCGGATCATCCGCTTCTCTTCGAAGACGTAGGTGATGATCACCTCGTTTTGAACGGGCGTGGCCTCGACGCGGATGGTGGCGAAATACCCCATGTCGTGAAGCCGGCGGAGATCACGGGCCGAGGCCCGCGGATTGTAGGGGGCGCCCTCCTCAATCTCGATCTGGGCGCGCACAATGGAGGGGCTTACCCGCTGCAAGCCCTCGAGCTGAATCTCGCGTACAG
>SKRY01000087.1 GCA_007118235.1 Candidatus Hydrogenedentota bacterium
GAGATGCCAACCCAGCGCTTCCCATACGCGGCTTGCATGCGCCGTGAACGCGGCTTCCGCGCGAATACCCTGGACAATGAGCGTGACGCCGGTAACGGCGGCCACGCCGCCAAATGCCGCGAACACCCACGAACGGGGCGGTTTCCCATCGCCGCGATACGTGGAAAACAGGGCGCTGAGCAGCAAATAGGTTCCCCAAAGCAGGAGAACCACTATCGCGACGCTTGGAAAGCCCGGAAAAACGGGATCGTACTGGGCATAGAACGGGGTGGGATGATAGAAAATCGCCTCAATCCCCACGGCCCACAGCCCAATCATGGCCAGCAGGTACGCGAGAAAGGTCCGGGCGTAGAGCCCGGTCAACCGCCCTCCGAGGCGAGTGCTCTCCTGTTCCGCAAACTGTTCGATTCGCATGGCGGGCGGTATTCTATACGATTTGGAGGCCCTTTCGCCAGAAGACCGGGGAGATTGCAATCGCTGGTTGCGGATCCGCGCCAGATGCTGACATTTCATGGCGCGATTCTTGATTTGTAATGTGGTGCGAAGTAGCGCGTTCCTTTATATAGTAATGTAGATATATGGCATAGAAAAGTAAGATGCTTCGTTGTGTTTATCCATTCCAAAATACTATCTCCCACTTGACGAATAGGGGAAGGTTTGCGTTACACTTTACAGAGAGGCGGACAGTTTGTTTTGTCTCAAATACCAACACAGGCATGCGAGCCTGAGAAATGGGGGTATCACCTATGCGATTCGCAATTCATGGTAAGCAGAATCGGAGACCGGGCGGAGCAAGCCCGCGAACATGGAGCCGCGTTCTTGCCGTGGGGCTCGCCGCCGGCGTGCTGTGGGCGGGAGCGGTTGCCGCCGATTCCATCGTGACGCCGGATGGCGTTGAATACGAGGATGTCTACATCCGCGCCACCGAGCACTTGTACTACATCCAAGTGCCCGATAGTGGTGAGATTATTACGGTGCGCCGGGACGAGGTCGGCTCGGACGATGTGCGGATTCACCCGGACCCGGATCACCGCGAACAGCTCTTAAGGGACTGGCATGAAGCCCGCGGGCTGGAGCGCGCGGATCCCGAGGCCCGGGTAGAGGAACGTATCGAGGAAGTGACTCCGGAAGAGCCCATAGTGGAGCCTCCCGAGCCTGCGTTTGAGGCTCGGGAAGAAGCCGTGACGCCGGAGGCCGAGCCGGAAGAGCCGATGATTGCGCCGCCGCTTGAGGATATCGGCGCCCCCGATGTCGAACCCGAGTTGGATGTGGCGGAGCCCGCCGTTCCGGAGATGGTCCCGCAGCCCGAGGTGGAAGAGCCGATAATCGATCAACCCCTGGATGATTTGGGCATTCCCGGGTTTGAGGACGACTTTGACGAGCCGGCGGTTCTTGACCTTCCGGATGCGGCGCCGGAAATCGAGGCGGAAGAGCCGATGATTGATGAACCGTTGGACGATCTCTCGGTTCCGGATGTGGCGCCGCTACCCGGAGACGAGGACGTGGTCATGGATGAAGACGTGGCAGTGGACGACACGCCGATTGCGGAGCCGCGGGACTCCATCGAAATCTACGTTCCAGAAGGTGAGCGCCGGGACTCGGCCGAGGATCGCCGGCGGTTGATGGAAATCCGGGAGATGTTCCGTCAGATGCAGATGGGCCAACAGCCCGGTATGGGCGGCCCCGGCCAGCAACCCGGTATGGGCGGCCCCGGCCAGCAACCCGGAATGGGCCGGCCCGGCCAGCAACCCGGAATGGGCGGACCCCAGCAGCAGCCCGGCGGCCCCGGTGGTCCGCAGCAGCAACCTGGCGCGCCGGGTCCGGAACCTGGCGGACCCGGAGGCGAGGAAGGGGCTCCGGCGCCTCCTCCGCCCGAAGGCGGTGCGCCTGAATAACTGTTAGTGGATTCAGCGGGTAAGCCCGCCCGAATGAGACGGCCGAAGCCCCTCTCTCGAAGGTCCTTGGCAAAGGACGGAGAGAGGGGCTTCTCTACTGGTCATTCGCCGGGATGAGTTCAAGGATGCGGGTGTCGCCGGCATTCATGGGAAGGTCAAGCCGGTTGCGCCGGGGCCATCCCGCGGCGGGATTCAACAGATCGCGGACCATGAAGGTCCACCCTAGATTGATGCGCCGTTCTCCCGAGGCGTTGGCGTGCAACGTCATGGTCTCGGGCCCAAAGAAGGCGGCGTCGAAGAAGTGAGGGGGAGACGAGGGGAAATAGACGTGTTCTCCAAGCAGGTAGAGCAGTTCACGTAAGAGACGGGGCGATATCCAGGGTTCGGCTACGTAAATCGAGGTCCAGCCATCTTCCAAAAAGACGATGCCGATGCTGGTCTCCCCGGTGGCGTCGTATGTGGCCAGCTCATTGCCTTCCTCCACCTGCATGTAAAATGCGGGAGTCAATTCGCGGCCGGAGCCGATGGGGTGGTCTTCCTCGAAGAGCCGGCCCGGCAGCTTGAAGGTGTGTTCTCCCAAGACGGGTTCATCGCTTGAGAACACTTCGAGCCGGGTGGTCGCGGCGATGTGGTCGACGTGGGGTTCCGGGGCAAGGTAGCCCGGCGCATACAGCCAAATCGCCGCGGCGCGGCGATCCTCGAGGTAGGCGTGCAACGTCTCGCGATCCGCCTCGGGCAAGTAGAACGTATTGGGAAACAGATAGACGGAAGCGTCTGGTCCTTGCCCTTCCAGAATGTCCGATAGCAGCACAAACTGGACGGGAACTCCCGAGCGAATCGCCGCCTCGCGCGCGCCGTGGAGCAGGCTCTCGTTAAGCCCATCGTTGTCCCGGTAATAGGCCCGGCTGCGTTCGTCCACAACCACCGCCAACTGAGTGCGCCCAGGCCCTGGAGCGCCGCTCGCGCTCCTCCGATCCGCCTCGCGCGCTCCGAGCAGACGGCCGTAGCTTTCCCGCATGCGTTCGAAGCGCTCCCACATCTGGGGATCATACAGGGCGCCCTCCCCCGCGGGATCGGCCCACATGAGGCCTAGGCCGTGGGACAGCGCGCTGGCGAAGTTGCGGGTCTGCACGTTGTAGATGTCCCCGGCGCGAATACCTTCCATGCGGGTGGCCTCGCCAGTATCGGGATCGTGGATGATGCCCGTGCGGGTATCGTCGATGAGATGCCATTGCTTGCCATGGCGTATGGCGCTGTCCACGGGTCCCATGAATCCGCCCGTTCCGCCAATGCCCCGGTCCACCTGCGAGACGGGACTGACGAATCCATCCACGGGGCTGTTCAGCAGCCGCGCCAAGGCAAAGTGGCCGGTCTTGTTATTGGTCAGTTCGAGGCTGTATCCATAGGGAACCAACACATCCCGTTCGGCGCCCCCGTGGGTCTTGGCCAAGGCCGCGAATTCCGCAATGCGTTCGGCGCGGAATTCCGACGCGAACCGCAGATAGTCGATGATGGGTTGGTCCTCGGGCGGTTCGAAGAAAACAGCGCCGTTATCTTCCGGACGGCTGGGCGGGCTCACGTTCTCGAGGGTCACGTCCTCATCCGCCCACGCCTCTTGCAGGGCCTCATCGCTTTCGTACAGGCGTTCCAGCCAAGCCCGGAACGCGGCGGCGTTTTCCTCCCCCTCGTCAAACGCGTCGCCGGTCCGCCACTGGCCGTCGTCGTAACACGCCAAGATGAAGCCGTCGACATGCGCGCCCATGGGATGGGCCTCCAAAGCGGTTCCCAACGTCTCCCACGCCGTTTCCAGCGCATCGCGCCATTCATCAGAGGCGATGCTCACGTAGTCTCGTGATTCTTCACCGTACATGGCTTTGGCGCCCTCGTGTGCGTCCAGCCAGTCCCTGGGCGGGTCAAGTTCGAGGTAGAGCAGCACCCCGGCGTCCGGATTGACTTCCGCGGCGATTTCCAGGCGTTCCCACATGATATCCAGCGCGCCCGGACGTTCCGGCCAAGGGAAGGGGGCGCTAAGGGTGAACCGGTTGATCCCGGCGTCGGTGGCCATTTCCATCTGCCGCCGCGCCAGTTCCAGGTCGGAGGACGAGTCGAGACCGATGAAAAGGCGCAGCGGCGCCTCGGCCACGGGATAGTCTGGTTCGGCGGGCTCATGCTCGTCCCGCGCCGCCGGGCTGGCCTGTTGTTCAAGCGGGCCATGCACAGGTAATCCTCGGGAGGGAGCCGTCGCTTCGCCGAGCCACAGCCCCGCGCCCGCGGCGGCCGCGAGAAGCACAAGCACAAGCCCAGCGCGTGTGAGGATGGCGGTTGTGATCGAATTCCGTGGAGTCATACGAGACCATAGTCTACCGCCGTACCGCCGCGAACACAACCCATCTGTGGCGCCGTGTGATTCGGGGGGTTGCATCGGCTTAGGAGTAGGCCGTACACTTGGGCGTTGGAGGATACCGAATGATGCATGATGAAGCAGTAAACCGCCATTCGGCCGTGGCGGTGGTTGTGTGGGTGTCGTGTCTCGTGTTGGCCGGCGCGGGCATTCTTTTGACGTTGTATCTGACCGCGGCGCATTTCACGGGCCAGCTCTACAATATTTGCGCGCCGGACACTGGATGCGGCGCTGTTTTGGAGAGCGATCTCGCGGTCATATTTGGCGTTCCGACCGCTACCTACGGCCTGTTGTTCTATATCACCCTGTTCGTGGCGGCTTTCCTGTATCCAGCGATGCGGGCGAATTATCAAGCGATTGCCGTGAACGTGGGGGTGATTCTCACGGGGCTCGGCGTCATCATATCGCTTTTGCTGACGATCTATTCCTACGTTGCGGTGGAGGCGTTCTGCCAGTTTTGTTTGGCGTCGTTCGCGTTGGTCGCGTTGTTGGCGGGGCTTGTGGCGTCGTGGAAGTATTTCGCATTGAAAGGCCGGGGCGTGGATCGCAGTCTTGTATCGCGGCGTGTGTCGCGATACGCCATGCGCTTGTTTGTGGTGATTCTTATTGGGATTGGCGTGCTGTTCATTCACGCCTTGGGGCCGCCGGGCGGTCCGGAATCGCAAGTCCGCTTGGGCCAGGACGTGGATGCGCTCGGCCGGGCGATCGGACGGCCGGGCATGGCGTTGGGCGATCCAGATGCGCCGCATGAGGTCATAGAGTTCTTTGACCTTGAGTGTCCAGCGTGCCGGCAATTCGCCTTGGAAGTATTTCCCGAGATCAAGGAGCGTTACATTGACACGGGCCGGGTGTATTGGATTCTAGCGCCCTATCCGCTCGACATGTACCCGAACTCGCTGCCCGCTCATGTGGCTCACGAACTGGTTCCCTTTGACCGGTACCACGAGGCGAAGCAGGAGTTGATGGAAAACGCGGACCGCTGGGCGTCCTCGGCCACGGACGATCCCATGCCGTACCTCGAGGAATTCCTGGCGGGCTATGGGCTTTCCGGCGACCTTATCACCGAGGAGCGGCTGGAGATCCTTCGCGGCCAACAGGATCGCGTGTGGCAGCTTCTCGGGGTGGAGGCAAGCCCGGTCTTCATCATCGATGGCGAACCGCAAATGGGCTCTCCCTCGCTGGGCCAATGGGGCGCGCGTTTCTCGGGTTCATAGCGGCGAAGTTGTGACCAGATGGGTATGCCGCGAGGCGCGGTGAATTTCAACTAAACCATGTTATGCAAGGGGAATATCTTCCCATATTAAGGGCGCGCCCGTGAGGGGCGCGCGAAAGAGGATGGCTTTAATGGCAAAGAAAGGCGCGACGGAAAGTAAGAAGGGAACGGGCGGCGCGGAGGCCGCTACGGTGCTGTATGTCAACGGCGAAAAGATCGAGCCGCATGTGGTGGATGCGCATGCCCAGAGCTTGCGCCAGGGCTACACACGCGCGATGGGACGAGGCGCCGTGCCGGATACGCGCATTCGCCGGGAAGCCCGGGAGAACGCCATCGAGCAGACATTGCTGCTTCAAGAGGCCCGGAAACGGTGTGAGGTCTCCGAGGATGAGGTGAACGCCCGCGTCGAGGAATTGCGCAAACAAGGCGATAAGGAGCGGGAGCTGAGCGAGGACGAGTTGCGCCGCATTCAAGAGAGCGTGCGTGATGAGTTGCTGTTTGATCGGCTCTCCGAGGACTTGTACGCCGGCATTGAAGAGCCTGGCGAGGAGGCCTGCCGGGAGTACTACGAAACCCATCGGTCGAACTTCATGGTTCCCGAGGCGGTCCACGCCGCCCATATCGTTCGTCAACCCGCGCCAGGCAGTTCCAAGGACGAGTGCTTCATGGAAATGGTCGAGGTGCGGCGTAAGGTGACCGAAGGGGCCGATTTCGCGTCGGTCGCGCGGGAGCATTCCCAGTGCAATGACAACGGAGGCGACCTCGGCTGGTTCACGCGCGGACGCATGGTGGAGGCCTTCGAGAAGGTCGTCTTTGCTCTGAAGCCGGGCGAGATCAGCGAGGTGTTCGAGACCGAATTCGGGTATCACATCACCACGGTGTACGACTACAAACCGGCGGGACCGGTCCCGTTCGATGAGGTCAAGGAACGGATCGCCGAGGAAATAAAGGAAAACGAACGCAAGCGCATCCTTGATGAATTCATCGACGGATTGCGGGAGAATGCGGTTATCGAGGAACGTTAACGCCGGATGGATATCGCCTCCTTCCGAAGGGGCGAATTGATGGACATCCCCCTAGCCCCCTTCCGAAGGGGGAATGATTGGAGATCCCCCAGCTCCGTGGGACGGGAGCTGGGGGATGCGCTATGCGTTGACGTCTGTTATTCGGGATGTTGAAGCGGGAAGCGGGCGGCCTCCCAATCTTCCTCCTCGAGAAGCCCTTGGGCTATTTCCTTGTACTCGGCGCTGCCGTATGCCAGTCCGGCTTTCCAGAGCAGAGGGGCGAGTCCGCTGAAGTTGGGATCGCGGATTCCCTCGTAGGTCCATTCCGCCTCGCCGGTGGCATAGGGGATCAGGTACTCCAGTGTTTGCCGCAGCCCGTGGCCGTCCTCGCTTTCCCAGTTCCAGATGTCCACGCCGGCGCGCTCGCCGAGATGCGCCAACGCGATGTAGCCGCGCAAGTTGAAGAGGCTGTAGCTCCAGGGGAGGGTGCGGCCCAACTCCCGGGGCTGGCGGCCATCGGGTTCGGTGTGCTCCATGATGCGCCGCTCGCGGCTCTCCTCCAACACGTCCCGCGCCACATCGTCTTGCCCGCTGAACAGGGCGAAGCTGACGACCTGCACGTCGTACCATGTACCGTGGTTGTTGGGATGACGCCGCTCGTCTTGGCCATGATCGCTTTCGATGAGCCATTCCAGGTAATCCGCGAACCACGCCTCAAGGCCCTCTTGATCCTCCTCCATCCACGCGTCCGATTCCGCCAACAGGCCCACCGCGTCAACCACATCGGCGAGACCCCGCGTGTCGATGATGCCGATGCCCCGGCCCTCCACCCGGCCGGGTATCCGCTGGCCGTATTCGAGGTGCGGGTTCATGCCGGTGTCCTCATTGAGAAACCAGGTCCGCAGCACATGGACGGCTCGTTCGGCGAAGCGCTCCTCGCCCGTGAAATAGTAGGCCCAGCCCAAGGTTTCCACGGTAGTGATCATGCGACCCATGGGCCGCCGGTCTAGCGCATCCGTCTCGGGATTGCGTTCGCCATCGCGGCGAATATAAGGAAGGCCATCTTCCGTATCTGGATTTGGCCACCAATACGGTCCCTGACTCATGTAATCGCGCTTGTCCCCGCTGGGCGGCGTCTCCCCCTTGTCCGTCACCGACCAAGGGCCCGCGGCAAGGGCGTCCTGTGCGTCGGCGCGCAACTCCTCCAGCGCCGCATCGAAATCCGTGGCGCCGTTGCGAACCCTGGCGCGGAGTTCTTCGAGTGCGCCGGCGTCATGAAGAAACACGCGAGGCGCTTCAGCGGCGGCGGCCCCACACGCCAGCGCAGCGAGGCAGGCGGTGCTTAACCACAAGAGTCTGCTTCCGTTCCACATTACCAATCTCCTTCCTGAAGTGTCTGCCGCATGTCTCGGCCGCGGTTTGGTTCGCGGCGCGTGATAGGGGGTATCCTACCGCAGTTCTTGGTTTCGAATAAACCCCAACTGGGTGCGGATTCACCCAAAATTAGGGGTGGGTTATGTTTCGTTATGTGTGCTTTGAGTGTTAAGTGTGCGGGATGATGCTTGAACTTGGGCCATCCATGCCTTCACAATACCACTACTTTCCCCCACTAGCCCCGGTCGGTTTTGGGGAGCGGCCAGGGTGAAGACGAATCCAGCACGTCCATAGAAAGGTGAAAACACGAGAATGACGGGAGGAACCGTCCTAATTGCAGACCCAAATGGGGAGCGCGCGTCCGCCCTTGGGCGGGCGCTGACGAGGCTGGGTATCGCCTCGCGCTGGGTCGATAGTTTTGAAAAGACGCGCGAGGCGCTTGGAGATTACGCGGAACTGGATACGCTCTTTCTGGCGGCGGAAGGTTTTGATGGCGACAGCTTTGAATTTTGCTGGATGCTGAGCCGCATGAATCTCCCATCCCAGCCGCCCGTGATCATGATCGCGCCCGCCGGGAGCCCGCCTGCGTTGGCGCGGCAAGCCATGGCGTCGGGCGCCAAGGGGCTGTTGAGTTGGCCTTCCGATGACGTGACCTTGGCGGCTTGGATCGAAGCGGTGCGGCCGCTTGACACCATGCCGCCGCCGATGGCGGAAGAGGAACCCGCCGAGTCCCATGGCGGCGTTTCCGCTGAAGCGCTGCAAGTCTTCGCGAGGCTCTCGCACGAGGTCAACAATCCTTTGCAGGGGATCTTTGGGTCGGTCGACATCATCACCATGAACGTATCGCCTGATTTCCCCCATCATGACAGATTGCGTGACGTGCTCACACACGCCAAGGAAGTGGCTCATCTCGTGAGAGACGCCAGCCGCATGGCCAAGGATGCGTTGAAGTGAGCCTTCCAGCGGCAAACCGGGAATAGCCCCGGCGGCCGCTTATGTTCGGAACGCCAAACCGGTCAGCTTTTGCCAATCGCCGGATAGGGCGGTGTGCGGGGCGTTTACATCCCCCAGCCCTGCGGGCCACCCCCTTCAAAGGGAGAACGAACCGCACAATTCCCCCTTCGGAAGGGGGATCAAGGGGGATGTGGTTCCCTGGAGCAGCGCACGCGCCCGGCGATTAGGGGCTTTTACCATAAGCAAAAAGGGGAGAACCAATGCGAATCGACGTTGTGTTTTACAGCATGTACGGCCATGTGTACACTCTGGCGGAGGCGGTGGCGGAGGGCGCGCGGGAACATCCGGACGCCGAGGTGAATCTGTATCAGGTTCCCGAACTGATGCCGGACGAGGCGCTTGAGCGTTCCGGCGCGAAACAAGCCCGGCAGGCCTTCGCTCATGTGCCCACGGCGGATCCGGC
>SKRY01000223.1 GCA_007118235.1 Candidatus Hydrogenedentota bacterium
GGGCTGATGGTCAGCTACTTCCAGAGTTATGCGCAACACCGCCGGTTCAGCAAGGAACTCGGCTGGGAAGCCGAACTGTACGGCGTTTACGACTACACCGAAGACCTTCAGTTCTCCGCGGGCTGGGCGCACTTCTTCACCGAGAGCGGCATGAGGGGCCGGCGCGACGCCCTCATCGACGGCACCAGCGATGCCGACTATGTGTACGTGGAGACGCGTCTGTCCTTCTAATCGGCTCACGGGTTGAAGGATGCGGATTTCTCCGCGGAAGCGAGCCCATTGTTTTGCGTCCCCGCGGCGGCTTGAAGCCCTCGCGGGGACGCTCCTTTCCTGCCCCATGACGCCCAAACAGCCGCGCGCCTTCTATCTACCGTTTGACAGCAAGCAGAAATGCGGGGTAGGCCATCATTTGTTATTGTTAAGGGGCTTGATATAGGAGATCAATGCATGAAGTATTACAAGAGCAGCCAGCCTATGCCGGGCAAGGGCCTTGGCTATACCTATTACGAGTGTGACGAGGGCCATAACGTGCAGCGGTACGTCACCTTCATACCGGCCACCGGGGAAACCAAGCGTGTGTCCAATCCCGTGGTGAAGAAGCTGTACCATCCCGAATCCCTCATGAATGCGACCGATGAGGAATTCCGCCGGCATTGGCCTGACGGGGTGGAGGAGGGGGCAAACACCCACGGCGTGAGCGCTTCAGAGGCCGGCGGCGCCAGCGGCCAGGCGGCGGCGGACCCATGGGGATATATCCATCCCGGCATGACGGTGGCCGAGGCCATGGGCCTTCACCCGCGCGCGGGCGAAGTGTTCGCCGCGTTCAATCTCGGCGCATGCGGGTATTGCGGCATCAGCGGATACGAGACCATCGGCCAGGTGTGCGCCGCGTACGGCGTGGATGTGAATACCCTGATTGAGGTCTTGGAGGAATTGATCGCGCAGGAAGAGGCCGGCCAAAGCGAGGCGAACCAGTAGCCGCCACCGTGGACGGCTGGCAGTCTCCCCCTCGCCAAGGCGAAAGGAACGCCATCTCGCATCCCCCTGTCTCCCTCTGAGAGTGGCGGGGGGTGTTTTTTGCATTTGTCCGGCGCTCGAAGGGTGGTGAGCGTGTGGACTTGGCCATTGGGGCGGCGCTATACTGAGGTTCTGGATGGTAACGCATTGTGAGGGAGAAGGGCGCGAGACGGCGCCCGGAAACGTAACCAAAGGAGAACAGGCACCATGACGAGAAGCGCAGCACGCATCGTGACACCGTTGTTGGCGTTGGGGTTTGCCTTGGCCTCGGCAACGGCCGCCGGGCAGGAGGCGCAGTCCGTCGGCGCGTCCATGGAGGAAGACCAGATCGTGGTGACCGTGGACGGGGAAGAGTTCACGGCCTACAAGTTTGGCGAGGAACACAAGTATCCCTTCTTTTACCCTGTGAATGGCCCCGCGACGGGACAAAGCGTAACAGCGTGGGATCAAGAGCCGTACCCGCACCACAGCTCCCTGTACATCAGCCTGGACTGGGTGCGCTCGGAAGGCGTGGAACGCGGGAATTACTGGCAGCCCCGGCATGAACTGGGGACGGGCCAGGTGTTTTCGCGCAACCCGGAAATCGTCGAGGATACCGGCGACGTGGTCGTATTGCGGGATGAATGCGATTGGATCGTTACGGATGAGGACGCCCATCAGCTCCGAGACACGCGGACGGTCACTATTTGGGCGCCTTCCCCGGACGTGCGCATTCTGGATTTTGAATTCGAGTTCGAGGCCTTGAAGGATCTAGAAATAGGCCCAACAGGGCACTCGTTCTTCAGCGCCCGCATGCGCCCAGAACTCGCGGTGGGCGATCCCGGACGCGGGCCGGATCAGGCCCCGCTGGGCACGGGGACCATCGTGGATTCCGAAGGGAACCGGGATGAAGAAGAGACGCGCGGCCACAGTGGCGCGGCGTGGAACGCCTACTATGGCGAACATCACGGCGAGACCGAGGGCGTGGCCATCATCCAGCACTCGGGCAACCCCAACTACCCCGCCCCGTGGTTCAACCGCGACTACGGGTTCATGTCGCCGACTGAGTTCGATTTCGGGGACCCTGTATCGATGGCGGAAGGCGATGTGTACACCTGGCGCTTCCGCACGGTCGTCTTCACGGGCGACCATGAAGAGGCGGACATCGCGGGCTGGCGCGAGGACTTCGAACAGCAATAGGCCCGGAGTTCGACATCACAAGAGCAATCGAGGCGCGGAGAAGGGCTTCCTTTCTCCGCGCCTTTTCTCGCGCCGGCGCAACGGCGGGACAGCCGGGGTCCCTCAGAACTTATGGATCTGCGCCAGCGCGCGGTTATACCGGCCAAAGATGCGCGCGCTGTCTTCCGTCATCGGAAACCGGTCCCCCGGGTATTTGATGTACTCCACATGTCCATCAAGATACAACACGTTGCCCCCGTCCACATGGGCCGGATACAATTTAACCGTCGTGGTGATGTGGTCCCACATAATGGGGACTTCGCTGGCGGACAACGCGCCCGCGGCGGGGTTGTTAATGTCCGTGATAAAGAAGCGCTCGATGCCGTCACGCAGCCGCATCAGCGTGTCTCCGCCCCCCGCTTGCGTGCCCCTGTGTTCGGCTGACACCGTGAAATCGCGATCCGAAGCGGCGCCGAACGTCTCGACGTTCGCCCAGGCCAGCTCGGCCCATGGAGTGCCATGGTAGTCCGGAATTTGGTGGCGTCCGCCTGGCCCCGAACCTTCGACGCCGAGGAGATCAAAGCCGAGCACATTGTGATCGTCCAGAATAGCCCACCCCGTGTAGTTGAAAGGCTCCTTGGTGATCTCCTCGGGTTGAATGACTCCGTCGTTGTTTCCTTTCACTTCGTCATACCGTTCGAGAGGGCTTTGCTGCGGCTTCCACGACGGACACCAGATGACCTCAAAATCATTGATGTATTCCGGAAACATCATCGGCCCATTGAACATGGTCTCCAGGCTAAGGTTTCCCTCCACATCATAAATCTGCCGGGGCGGAAACATCCCTTGATTTTCGTTACCGTACATAATCAGCGCCAAGCCCATTTGCCGCAGGTTATTGGCGCAGCTCGCCCGCCGCGCCGCCTCCCGGGCCCGCGCCAGGGCTGGCAACAAGATCGCCGCCAATATGCCTATGATAGCGATGACCACCAACAATTCAATCAGGGTGAAGCCCTTGCTTCGCATTCGATTCTCCTATCAATAAACGGTTACTTTGCGACCCTATCTTTAGTTTAGTGAGCTTAACGAATGCAAGCGTACACAAACATTCGGCGCCATGTCAAGCGCGGTGGATGCGTAGCTAAACGCTGGGAGCGCAACCGGATTCTCCTTACAAGGGCTTGTGTGCCCATTGCGCACGGACAAAGGCTTATATGAAAGGGAAGGCGGCTGTGCCACCGGCGAAGCGGTGTGGAGAGGAAAGCGGCGTCCAAAAGCCAGACGCCGCCTGCAGGGGCCGAACAAAGAAAGGAGGAGTAAACGAAGAGGCGGCCATCATGACGTGCGGTGCAACTACGCGCCCTGCTGCCGAGCCGTATCAAAGGGGGAGAGGAGCAGCCACCTCTCCCCCAATCGATTCGGGTCAATACAACGGCGGGATCGCTCTTGGGAATGGTCCGCGGTGAATCACGGCAATTGCTCGGCGAAGATATGCCCCGCTTCATGCATTACGAACCCACCCGCGTTCATCGGGTAGGCGCCGCCCACCGGGAACTCCATGTCCTCGAATACCCACGATCCCCCTGGCCCGGACCCGCCCGTGGGCCAGCGCAAAAACTCAACGTGACCATCCATGTAGAGGACATTCGCGCCGCCAGGGACATGATTGAAGTGTCTGGGGTTGTCGCATACGATGTCCCACATGATGGGAATGCCTGATTGCGCCGTCGCGCCGCTGGCGGGATTGTTGATGTCGGTAATCAAGAATCGCTCGATACCTTCCCGCAACCGGGCTATTGTATTGCCGCCCCCCGTGCCGGAGCCGGGCTCAACCACCGGCCAGTCGCGGCCGGCTGCTTCCGGATCCCGGAGGATGCGCGCGCCCAGGCCGCGCTCGGGATCCAAGAGATTCGTTTCGAGGGCGTCGATCTGAGCCGGCGTGCGGGTCATTTCGCTGGTAATGACATAACCTGGGTAGGTGTAAGGATAGTCTCCCACCTCGCACGGCTCGACAATACCGTTGCCCGTCCCTTCCCATGGCCGCCAGAAGGGGCTTGTCGTGTCTCCCTCGTCCCACCGGCCCACGGCGTACGAGGCCCCCTGCGCGCTTGGACAGATGAGGGTGTTGAAGTCCGTGAGGTACTCGGGATACACTGATTCCGGGTTGAACATCTGCTCCAACGCCCTGATGGAACCATCGCAGCCCATGGTCTTCATGGGCGGGTATGAACCACACCGGCTTTCATCCGCGTACATCCTGAGCGTCAGCCCAATCTGCCTCAGATTATTCGCGCAACTCGCCCGCCGCGCCGCTTCCCGGGCCCGCGCCAGGGCTGGCAACAGAATGGCCGCCAGAATGCCGATAATCGCGATGACCACCAGCAACTCAATCAGGGTGAAGCCCTTGCCTCGCATGAAACTTTCCTTTCTGGATAATGATTCGCACAAATAGGTTAACATTTGATCTGCAATCAGATCGCGCATGAGCATACACAAACACTCGATTGTTGTCAACTTCTTGATGGGCGGGTTTGATCCCCGAACAGAAAAGCTACGAAATACTGGAGCGAATGGGCGCTTGTGGCAAAATCTGGCTATCGGCGGGCGCCCTTCATGGGTGAAGCCGCGCCATGGCGGGGCATGTCACGCATTGATTTGGTATCATGAGTAGCTATTTGGGGTATATCGCGCAAACGCGACTGCTCGCGGGTTCGCCCACGGCTGCCGCCTGTCATCCCCACCGGATGGAGTCGCCGCGAAACCATTTTCAGACTCAACGGGAACATCCGCCCATTTGGGGCGGACTGACTACCAGGGCGCGTCAACACAAACAGGAGGCCTCGTGGCTTAGTTCCTCTAGGCCGCGTGGAACCAAGCGCTCTCGACTTGGGCGGGTGTTTTGTGGAATCATAGGCGTCATGGAGACGATGGAAAACATGCTTGATCAGAATGAGCCGGGGCGTGGGAAGCGCGCCTCGATTTACACATTGGGATGTTCGTTGAACCAATCGGAGTCGAATCTGCTGGTGAACACGTTGCGGAACGCGGGCTACGAGATCGTGCCGTTTGGGCAACCGGCGGACCTCGGCATCATCAACACATGCACGGTGACCGGCCGGGCGGACGCGAAGTCGCGGCATATGGTGCGCTCCTTCATTCGCAAGAATCCGCATGCGTTCACGGCGGTCATCGGCTGTTATTCGCAGATGGGCCACAAGCAGTTGATGGAGATCGAGGGGCTCGATTTGATCGTGGGCAACCAAGAGAAGCTTAACGTGTTGGCCTACGTGGGCAAGGAAAAGAATCCCGAGCCGCTCCTCGTGCGCGACCGTATCGAACGCAAGGATTTCACCATCGGCGTGAACGCGGGCGAATCCCCGGTGACTCGGCCCAACCTGAAGATTCAGGAGGGGTGCGATTTCATGTGCTCCTTCTGCATTGTTTCGTTCGCCCGGGGCCGCGCGCGGAGCCGCTCGTTTGACAATCTCATAGCCGAGGCGGAACGCTTGGCCGGGAGCGGCGCGCGGGAGATCGTGCTCACGGGGGTAAACGTGGGCGTGTACAACCACGAGGGCCGGGACATCACGGCGGTGTTGGACGCGCTGGACGCCATCCCGGGCATCGACCGGCTGCGGGTTAGCTCGCTGGAACCGAGCACCATCCCGGAGACGATGCTCGAGCGCATGGCCGATCCCGCGCACGGTCTTCTGCCGTATTTGCATATACCCGTCCAATCGGGGTCCGACCGTGTGTTGACGCTGATGAAACGGCATTACACGCGCGCGGAGTACCTCGCGTTCGTGGAGCGCGCCGCCCGGGAAGTTCCGGACCTGTGCCTAGGCGCCGATGTGCTGGTGGGAATGCCGGGCGAGACCGAAGAAGATTTCGACGCGACGTGCGATCTGTTGCGCAATAGCCCCATCACCTACGCCCACGTGTTTACCTACAGCGATCGGCCGGGCACGGCCTCGTCCCGTTACGCGGATAAGGTGGACACGGGAACCATAAACCGCCGCGGGGCTGTCGCGCGGGGGATTAGCAAGGAGAAGCGCCAAGCCTTTCGGGAAAGCCAGCTTGGTTCGGTTCAATCGGTTCTCTTGGAGTATGAGAATGACGGCGTATGGCTCGGCTATACCGGAAATTATCTATGGACCGCCGTGCGTTCCAAGGAAGGTTATCGAAACGCTATCGTGCCCGTGCGGCTGGAAGAAGCCCACGAAGACTGTGTGACAGGGAGCATCCATGAAACCCAATACGCTGGCGCCATCTAACGAGCTTATGGAAAAGGAGGACCGGCTGCGAGACGACCTTCGCGGTCACGGCTCCATCGCCATCGCTTACTCTGGCGGCGTGGATTCGTCGTACCTCGCCGAAATCGCCCACGAGGCGCTGGGGGACGCCGCCACGTTGGTGTTGGCCGACAGCCCCAGCATACCCCGCGCCGAGGTGCGCGAGGCCACGGAACTCGCGGAGAATCGCGGCTGGAACCTTCATATCGTGCATACAGATGAGTTTGATGATGAAGGCTACCTGCGCAACGACGGGAAGCGCTGCTATTTTTGCAAGACCGCCCTCTTTGCGCGCATGCGCCAATTCGCTGAAGAGAACAACGTGAAGGTCCTCGCGTACGGGGCCATCGTGGACGACCTCGCCGATCCCACGCGTTGGGGCGCGGCCGCCGCGCGGGAATACGCCATCGTGGCTCCCTTGCAGGAGGCGGGCCTTAGCAAGGACGAGATCCGCCCCCTTAGCGCCCGGCGCGGCCTGCCAACCGCGAGCAAACCGGCTTTCGCCTGTCTGGCGTCGCGCTTCCCCACGGGCACACGCGTAACGCGGGAGGATATCGCGAAGGTGGAACAGGCCGAGGAGGTCCTTCGCGCCCATGGCTTCCGCCAGTACCGCGCCCGCCACCATGGCAACCTTTGCCGCATCGAGGTGGATGCCGCGGACATCCCCAAGCTGCTCGCCCCTGAGATCCGCCAAAGCGTCGTGGAAGGGGTGAAAGCCGCAGGATACCGCTTTGTCACGATGGATTTGGCCGGTTACCGCACGGGAAGCAGCGCATGATTGTCCCGTGAGACACCGGGGATTCCAACACAAAACGCGGCGCACTCCCTTGCCCGGCGGGCAAGCGGGAGTGCGCCGCGATGTTATAGTGTGATTACGCCTCGCCCGGCACCGCGATAGAGCCGACGGGGTATTCCAGGTCGAAGTCCAGCTCGTCTGGCACGATGGACAAGTCCGACTCCATGGCCTCATCCCACAGAATACGCTTGCCCGTATGGGCGGACATCCGGCCCATGACGGCGGTCAAGGTCGAGTAGGCGATGCGCCGGCCTTCGTTGTAGTACGGCCCCTCGCCCCGGATGCTGTTCGTGAGGTCGATGAACTGTTGCACCGTCGAGGTGATGCCGGGTTCGCCCATGTCTTGGGTGTCGCTGATCCCCTCCGTTCCGACGATGCGCTCGCCGCCTTGGCCATCGGTGGGCCACCAGCGGGAAAGGTGGTACATTTGCGTGCCATCGGGATACTCGTAGTTGCACGTGAAGTTATCCCAAATGTCACCATAGCGCTCTTCGTTCGGCAACCAGGAGCGCGCTCCCGAACCCAAGACGCTCCGGGGCGGGCCGCCCATAACCCAATCCATGACGTCAAGGCCATGAATGGCTTGCTCCACGATGTTGGAGCCGCCTACCCAGTTAAGGACCAACCAGTTGCGCAAGTGGTATTCGAGATCGCTCCATCCTTCTTCCCGCTCGCGAGACCACGGGAGGTTGCCGCAGTAGTAGGTCGTGAGGGCCACCACATCGCCGATGGCGCCGTCGTGAATCTGCTCGATGGTTTGGATCCGCCTGCTGTCATGGCGGAACTGGGTTCCCGCAACGAAGGAAAGGCCTTGCTCCTCGGCCTCGTCCGCCGCCGCAATGACCCGCCTGACACCCACGGGATCCACCGCAACAGGTTTTTCCGCGAAGATGTGCTTGCCGGCCGCGACAATGGCTTCCAGGTGTTTGGGCCTGTTGTACGGCGGGCTGCAATCCATGACGATATCCACATCGGTTTCGACCAGCCGCTGGTAGGCGTCGAATCCAACGAAGCAATGATCGTCATCAATGTTGACCCGGCCCGAAACGTTGTCGTTGTTCTCTAGGGTGTTGCGGCAGTTGTTGAGCCGATCCTCGAAGACATCGGCCAGGGCGATCACCTGAACGTTGTCGTTTCGTTCGTCCAACATGTTGATCGCCATGCCGGTGCCCCGGCCTCCGCAACCGATAACCCCAATCTTCAGGGTATCGGAATTGGTCTCGGCGGCCGCTTTTCGTCCGGTCCAGGCGGCGAAACTCGCCGCGGCGCCCAGCTTCGCGAAGTCTCTGCGTGTCATGCCACGCTCGTTCATATGTGAAATCTCCTTTTACTGATACTGCGTTCACGGTGCGTGTGGAATGCGCCTAGGCGTCACCAGGCACGGGCACGGGATCGACGGGATACTCGAGATCAAAGTCAAGTTCATCCGGAACCAACGAAAGGTCCGATTCCATGGCCTCTTCCCACAAGATGCGCCGCCCGGTGTAGGCCGACATGCGGCCCATGACGGCGGTCAAGGTCGAGTAGGAAATGCGCCGGCCTTCGTTGTAGTACGGCCCATCGCCCCGGATGCTGTTGGTCAAATCAAGGAACTGTTGCACGGTGGAGGCGATGCCGGGTTCACCCATGTCCTGAGCGTTGCTGACGCCTTCGGTTCCCACGATGCGCTCGCCGCTCTGGCTGTCCGTGCCGCTGGGATACCAGCGCGAGAAGTGGTACATATGGACGCCGCCGGGATACTGGTAATCGCAACTGAAATTATCCCAGATGTCCCCGTACAGCTCTCCGTCCGGCAGCCACGCCCGGCCGCCCGAGGCGAACACGCTCTCGGGGGGCGCGTCCGCGACCCAGTTGATGATGTCGAGGTGGTGGATGGCCTGTTCGACGATGTTGGCGCCTCCGGTCCAGTTATAGGGCAGCCAATTCCGGATGCGAAATTCAAGGTCGCTCCAATCGTCCTCCGGTTCCCGGAAGAAGGGAAATCCACCGCACCGGTCCGCCTGCATCAC
>SKRY01000317.1 GCA_007118235.1 Candidatus Hydrogenedentota bacterium
CGGCGGAGATCACGGGCCGAGGCCCGCGGATTGTAGGGGGCGCCCTCCTCAATCTCGATCTGGGCGCGCACAATGGAGGGGCTTACCCGCTGCAAGCCCTCGAGCTGAATCTCGCGTACAGCTTGCCCAGCATAGTCTTGCGCAAAGACGGCATATGCCGGGCAAAACAGGACCGCGATGGCCCCGGCAATAATCAGGTTTTTCAAGTGGTTACACCTTCCGCAGCTGGCGCCCTGGGCGTGAATTCAAGGCGATCTTCCTCGCCATGCACTTGAATCTCCAGTTCAGTTCCTGGTTCGTAGCTCCCTCGCAACATAAGCTCGGAAAGCGGGTCCTCCACGTAGAGCTGCACCGCCCTCCGCAAGGGCCGGGCTCCGTACTGCTCATCACTGCCTTTCTTCACCAGGAACTGCTTGGCCTCGGGCGTGAGTTTGAACACGATCCCCATTTCACGGCCACGTTGTAACACTTCGGCCACGTGAATATCAACAATGTCCAGAAGCTGCGTCTCCGTGAGCCGGTGGAACACCACCAATTCGTCCACGCGGTTCAAGAATTCCGGGTTGAAAACCTTCTTGACCTCATCCATGACCCGGTTGCGCATGTCGTGGTATTCGCTCGCCGCGTCGTCGCGCTGAAACCCGACCGTGGCGTGGCGGCCGATGCGCCGGGCGCCCACATTGCTGGTCATCACGATGACCGTATTGCTGAAGTCCACCTTGCGGCCGGTGGCGTCGGTCATGTGCCCATCCTCCAATACTTGGAGTAGCACATTAAAGACATCGGGATGCGCTTTTTCTATCTCATCAAACAGCACGACGGAGTAAGGGCGGCGGCGCACTTGCTCGGTAAGCTGGCCGCCCTCGTTATATCCGACGTAGCCCGGAGGCGCCCCCGCGAGCCGGCTCACGGCGAACTTCTCCATGTACTCGGACATGTCGATGGTGATGAGCGCGTCCTGTTGGCCAAAAAGGAAAGTGGCCAGGCTCTTGGCCAGCAATGTCTTGCCCACGCCGGTGGGGCCGAGGAACAAGAAAGAGCCCACGGGGCGGCGGGCGTCCTTCAGGCCCGCCCGGCTGCGCTGAATCGCGCGCGTCACGGCGTCGATGGCCTCGTCTTGCCCCACGACCTGCTTGTGAAGCTCGTCCCGCATGCGAAGGAGCCGGTCGGTCTCCCTCTCCTCCAGTTTGGTCAGGGGCACGCCGGTCCACTTGGAGACGATGTACGCGATGTCCTCTTCCGTCACTTCCGTCTCGGAGGAATCGCGCTGTTGCTCCCAGTTGCGCTTACTCTCCTCGAGCTTGGTGATGAGCGTCCGCTCGCGATCCCGCAGGCTGGCGGCGCGTTCATACTCTTGGCTGCGGATGGCTTCTTCCTTCTCCTGCGTGATCTGTTCGATTTCGTGCTCGATTTCCTTGAGTTCGGGCGGCCGGGTGGTGATCTTAAGGCGCGCGCGGCTCCCCGCCTCGTCAATCACGTCCACCGCCTTATCGGGAAGATACCGGTCGGTGATGTATTGATTGGATAGCTTGGCGGCCGCCGTGATCGCTTCCTCGGAGAACTTCACGCGGTGGTGCGCCTCGTACTTGTCCCGCAGTCCCTTGATAATCTCGATGGTCTGGTCCACGGTCGGCGCGTCCACCAGTATGGACTGGAAACGGCGGGCCAAGGCCGCATCCTTTTCAATGTGTTTGCGATACTCGTCCATGGTTGTCGCGCCGATGCATTGGAGTTCGCCGCGCGCCAGGGACGGTTTCAGCATGTTGGCCGCGTCCACGGCGCCCTCGGCCGCGCCCGCGCCCACGATGGTGTGGAGTTCGTCGATGAATAGGATGATATTATCCGCCCGCCGGATTTCCTTCATCACCGATTTGAGCCGCTCCTCGAACTGACCGCGGTACTTCGTGCCCGCCACAACCCCGGCGAGGTCCAAGGTGAGAACGCGCTTGTTCAACAAGAGATCGGGCACTTCGCCGGTGACGATGGCTTGGGCCAGGCCCTCGACGATGGCGGTCTTGCCCACGCCTGCCTCGCCAATGAGCACGGGGTTGTTCTTGGTCCGGCGGCTCAGCACCTGAATCACCCGTTCGATCTCGTCGGCCCGGCCAATCACGGGATCCAGCTTGCCCTCGTTGGCCAAGGCGGTGAGGTCGCGGCCGAAGGTGTCCAAGGCGGGGGTTTGCGATTTCTTCCCGCCGCCGCTTGCGCCTGGCTGTCCGCCCGGGGTCTTGCCCTGGTCGCCCAAGAGCCGGATGATCTCGGTCTGGACACGCTCCAAATCAATCTTCATGTCTTGGAGCACCTTGGCGGCAATACCCTCGCCCTCCTTGACCAAACCCAACAAGATGTGCTCGGTGCCGATGTAGCTGTGATTGAAGCGCCGGGCCTCTTCCACGGCGAGTTCCAACACCTTCTTGGCCCGGGGCGTGAACGCGATCTCCTCACTGGGGATGACGGAGGTCCCGCGTTGGACTTGTTGCTCGATTTCCATGGCCAAGGCTTCGATGTCCACACCCAGGTTTTCCAGCGCCCGTGCGGCGATCCCGTCGGGTTCGCGGCACAGGCCCAGCAGGATGTGTTCCGTGCGGACATACTCGCTGCCCAGCCGTGTAGCTTCCTCGCGCGCCGCGCTTACGACGTGTTTGGCGCGCTCCGTGAATCGTTCCCACATGCTATAGGATTCCTCTCGATGGGTTTACCCAAAATCAGAGTGATGCGGTCTCGCCCCTGCGGTTGGAGGCCTTTGCCCCTGCGCGCGGAGGGAGCGTTGGGACCCGTGATGAAGATGCGTCCGCCCCTCATGGCGCATACGCATATGCGTCCCCGCCTTCGCTTGGCGTGGACGGCGCGTTGATGTTTGCTGCCCGCACCCTCATTGGGGAGCGGCGGACGCTCCCGGACTCAGCTCAAGTGAGCGCGGTACAGATTCGCGCGCGCCACGCTAAGCGTCAGGTCGTCGCAGCCCTCCTGACTCCCTTGGCGAAGTTCGAGATGAGCAGGTTGGGCCTCGATGAGCAGTTCGTTGAGCTTCCGGTATGTGAACGCCTCCAGGTAACCAGTGGCGTGTCCCAAGCGAAGCGAGGAAAGGATATCAAGGGCCTCGCCTAGCTCAAGCAGGCGGGCGCCGCGAGCGCTGCCCAACGCCCGGTTGACCCTATCCTCCAGGCTGAGCCGCCCCTCTTTGATCATCGTGTTCCGGGCTTCCTGTTCTTGTTCAAGAATGTCCCGGGTGATGTGCCGAAGATGATAGACGATTTCTTCTTCGGAGCGGCCGAGCGTGGCCTGATTGAGTACCCGGTAAAGGTCGCCTGCTGTTTCATTGATGCTTCCAAACAGTCCTTGGAGCACGTGGCGCTGGTCGCGAATCCGTTGTTCCAGCCCCAGGATTCGGCCCAAGCGCGCGAGCCCTGGCAGGTGCGTGACCGTGGTCAGGACTAGTCCCGTGCCCACCTGGCTCAACCCGGCTGTCAAGTACCCCAGCCGATCGTCGAATGCGAAATCGAGCGAGTTGGCCAGCGTTTCCTCAATGGCGCTCAAGCGGGTCCAGATCGCATCCAAATCCAGCCCGGAGGCCGTCACCGTGATACGCAGGTGGTTGGCCTCGTTCACCATGATGCTTAGGCTCTGTTCCTCGCTTACGAACACACCCCGGGCCCCTCTCCCGTGAAGCAGGGCCTCGTTGATCAACTGGCGCTCCAGAAAAAACTCGGCCTCGCGTCTACTCGCTTCCGGAAGAGAATAGTATTGGCCCTGGCCCAGCACGCCCGCGCCGTCCAATGCCGCGAGGATACGCTCCTCCGCCGTGCGCAGGTCCTCCTCGTTGCAACGCGCTGGAAAGGGATAATCCGCCAAGTTGCGGACGAGCGAGCCTTGGCTGAAGACTACGGTGGCCGCTTCCGGACCCGAGCCCTCCAACCACTTGGCCGGCTTATCAATCAACGTTTCCACCATACCAACCAATTATCCTTCGCCTCGCGCGGAAGCGTTCATGCTGGCGTCAAGCTTCTTGATCTCGTCACGAAGCTCCGCCGCTTCCTCGTAGTTTTCCATTTTGAGGGCCGTGCGCAACAAGGCCCGCTTGGTCTGCAACTCGGCGCGCAGGGCTTCACGCGCATCGTTACGATTCGGAACCCGGCCTCGGTGGCGCAGGGCCGTGTGAGCCGCCCGCAGCACCGGTTCGAGGTGTTCGGCGAAATTCTCGTAACACTGGGGACACCCCACCTCGCCGGTCTTGAGTACGTATTTCAGTTGCGCTCCGCAGGCTCCACACGTGCGATGCTGCGCCACGGAATCCTGCTGCGCGCCGCCAGCGCTGTGCGCCTCCTGCGCGTCATGCTTGGGAGAGGGGGCGGGCCCGGATAGGTTGAAGCCGGTGGCCGCACTCTCTTGGTGCTTCATCATACACTCCGAGCACAGGTGCAGATCGGTCACTTTTCCGTCCACGACTTCGGCGTAACGGACCGTCGCCAAATTCTTGTGACATTTTTGGCACAGCATCGCAAATCACCTCGTATCAAAGTATACCACTCCACCGGGAACGCGTCCATGAGCCGGACGTGGCCCTGAACAGGCCCAAACGCTCCTCATACATTGTGGCAAGCGCGGCGGCCCAACATCAAGATGGATTGGCATGATTTTAGCGGTATTAGAGTTGTGTTGTGTAAGCATTGTTTTGTGCTGGCTTGTTCAGGGTGACCGCCTGTGTTTCCGGGCGCGCCAGCGCCTCTGGCTACCTCAGGGGGGCCGCGAACCGGGCGGAACGGCGTTTATGGGTAACAAACTGCATGATGGCGCCTCCAACGGCGAGGACCAGCCAGCCCGCAATGATGACGCCGTCGGCTTCCGTAAGATCGACGGGCGGCTCCACAATGCGGAGCAGCGGCGGTCCAAGGATGAAGAACGCCAGTCCGCTCACGACCATCCACGCCCCGAGCGCCGCCGTGGCCAGCGTTACGATGGGACGCTCCAGGAGCAGTGCAAGAACTCCTCCGGCGATGCCCACGCCCAGAACAGCCCAAGCGCTCCAGGCATGGTCCACGCCCGCCAGGAAGTTGAGTCCAAGAAACACGCCCATCAGCAGGCCCAAGAGGAACACGCCGGCTTTGTATAAGAAGAACAATGCCATGGCGCCTGCTATGCCCCCGGCCAATCCGCCGATGATGGTGGCGGCGGTATGCCCGTGGCTGAGCCATGCCGCCAGGGCGGCCGCCACGCTTCCGGCCAGCATGAAGCCCAGCAGCGCGATGACGATCTTCAGGGTGCGGTACCCTAGAAAGCAATATAGGGTACCCACGGAGATAGCCCCCGCCACGATGGCGTTGAGGGTCTCTGGGGGAAGCTCATTGAGTTGGCGCCAGATATCCATACCCTGATCCTTGGGCCGGGTTGCCGCGCGTTGTGGGGGCTGCGGCGTGTGTGCGCTTCACGATGACCCGCCCGGTGTGTTTCCGCGCGAAATCTGTTAGTTGTTCACTCGAAAGGTTTGCGTTCTGGAGTGAACCATGCTAGAATTCTACATCCTAGGCGGGAATACTGCCCAACCGCGTTGTGTATACCATGTGATTTTCCACCCCTGGCCGTCCCGTGGTTTCCCAAGCAATATAAGGACTCATATCGATGCCGACATATTCGTACCAGTGCACGAAATGCCAAGCGGTGCAAGAAGTCTACCACAGCATGAGCGCCGAGCCGGAAATCCATTGCGTGGACTGCGGCGCCGGTACACGCCGTTTGATGGGGGCGGGCGCGGGCATCCTGTTCCGCGGAACGGGATTCTACGAGACAGACTACAAGCGCGGCAATGGGCACGGGAAATCCTCGGACACCAAGGGCAGCGAAACCAAGAGCGAATCGAAGAGTGACGCTTCCAAGGGGGAGGGCGCGTCCTCGGGCGGCGCCTCTTCCAGTAAACCGGCCAGCGGCGGCTCGGGTTCCACGCAGGCGGCGTGAGCGCACTGCTAGACGGCGGCGGCTTGGCCGCGCGCATACCACATGCGGCCCTGTCCGTGGCGTATCCCCACGGCGGGGCGCATCTTTTCGGAGCCCCCCGGCTGGGGCGGTAGTATACACATTTCTTGCGCACAAAAAAAGCCCCCCATGGGTGAATCGCGCGGGATGAGAGGCGGGGGAGAGCCGTCGGACCTAGCGTATTGCGGCGTCAAATGGGCGTCACTAATGTAGGACAGACGGCCGGCAAAGGGAGTTCGCCGTTGAATACGGAAGCCATCAAAGCGCTCAATGAGCAGTATCTACTCAACACCTATGGAAGCCGCAAACTGGCTCTCGTTCGTGGGGAGGGCGCCAAGGTATGGGATGCCGAGGGGCGGGAGTACCTGGATTTCTTCGCGGGGATCTCGGTGGCCAATCTGGGCCATTGCCACCCAGCGGTGACGGACGCGATTTGCGAGCAGGCCCGCACCCTGTGTCACGTCTCGAATCTCTACTATACTGGGCCTCAAGTGGAGTTGGCGCGGCTGCTCTCGGAGAACACGGCGGTGGACCGGTGGTTCTTCGCCAACTGTGGCGCGACCGCGAACGAAGCGGCCATCAAACTGGCGCGGCGGTACTGGGCGGAGGAAGGGACGCCAAAGCCCGGCATCATCACGGCGCGGAATTCCTTTCACGGCCGGACCATGGCCACGCTTACCGCAACCGGCCAGGAGCGCTTCCAGCAAGGGTTCGAGCCCTTGTTGCCGGGTTTCACCCATGTCCCGTTTGACGACCTGGACCGACTGCGGGACGCCATCGACGACGATACGGGGGCCATCCTGCTCGAACCCATCCAGGGCGAGGGAGGCGTCCGCACGCCCTCACCGGGGTATTTCGCCGGGGTGCGCGAGTTGTGCGACGAACGCGGATTGCTGCTCATTCTCGACGAGGTCCAGACCGGCATGGGCCGGACGGGGCGTTTTTGCGGTTACGAGCATGAGGAGATCCAGCCCGATATCCTTACGTTCGCCAAGGCGCTGGGCAACGGAGTGCCGATTGGGGCAATGGGATGCGCCGAACGCGTGGCCCACGGCTTCGCCCCTGGCGCGCACGCCAGCACCTTTGGAGGGAATCCGGTGTGCGCGGCGGCGGCAGTGGCCACGGTCCGGGAACTGCTCCGCCCAGGATTTCTGGACAAGGCCGCCGGGGTTGGGGAACGGTTCGTCCGGGCGCTTCGCGACGTGGCGTCGCGTCACGGCTGCGTGGTGGAAGTGCGCGGCCGCGGTCTCATGATCGGTGTGGAGTTGGACGAACCGGTCGCGCCGGTGGTGGACAAACTGCGGGAAAAAGGGGTACTCTGCGGGCCGGCCGGCGCCTACGTCTTGCGGTTTTTGCCGCCTCTTATCGTGACCGCGGGTGAGGTGGACCAAGTGACGGCCGCCGTGGACGAAGCATTGGGAGCACAATAATGTTCTACGATTTTATCAATCTTGCGGAGCTGGACGAGGACGACATATACGAGTTGCTGGAGCTGGCCGACGGGTTGAAGAAGATGCACCACGAGAGCCGCGTCTATCAGCCCCTGGAAGGCCAGTCCCTGGCCATGATCTTCGAGAAGCCGAGTTTGCGGACCCGCGTGAGCTTTGAAGTGGGAATCTTCCAGCTTGGGGGATTGGGGGTTGTGTTGGACTACGGTCAAATCAAGTTGGGCGAACGGGAATCCGTGCCCGATGTCGCCCGTAACCTTGATCGCTGGGTGGACGGCATCGTGGCCCGCACCTTTAGTCACGACGCCGTGGTTCAGTTGGCCAGCAACGCCAACATCCCCGTGATCAACGCGCTGACCGACAAGCTTCATCCGTGCCAAGTCCTCGCCGACGCCCAGGCGCTCCGGGAGCACAAGGGCGATTTCAACGGCCTGAAAGTGGCCTTTGTGGGGGACGGGAACAATGTGTGCGCTTCCTGGATGAACTTCGCGGCCCGCATTCCCATCGATTTCGCGCTTGCCTGTCCGCCGGGATTCGAGGTGGACGAGGACATCTACGAATTCGCCCGCCGCGAAGCCGAGGGCGAGGTGTTTGTGACGAATGATCTCAAGGAAGCAGTGGACGGCGCGGACGCGGTCTACACGGACGTCTGGGCAAGCATGGGCCAGGAGGAGGAGCAGGCCGAGCGGGCCGCCGTCTTCCGTCCCTACCAAATCACCAAGGACGTCATGGCCATGGCGAAGAAGGACGCGGTCTTCATGCATTGCCTGCCGGCCAAGCGCGAACAAGAAGTCACGAGCGAAGTCATTGATGGGCCTCAATCCATCGTGTTCGACCAGTCCGAGAACCGGCTTCATACACAGAAGGCGGTGATGGCCACGCTCATGGAGCGGCGGGAAGACGGCCTTTGCCCCAAATTGAGCCATCACCGGCGGGAACAGGGCGGCGAACAGGCGTGAACGGGATTGTATGTGGCCATTGGAACGCCGCGATGGCCGCCTGATGTCCGGGATGGGCGAACCCCCGGTTCTGTTGTAGCGTGTCTTTCCCCAGGACTCCGTCCGGAAGCGACGGGGACGAAATGCTGGTTGTCCGGTGATGACACATCACCTTTGATATGTGAAGGAACCCACCATGGCCCCAAACGTGAAGAAGATTGTGCTCGCCTATTCCGGCGGGTTGGATACATCGGTTATCTTGAAATGGCTGCAAGAAACCTATAACGCCGAGGTCGTGGCTTACATCGCGGACATCGGACAGGGAGAAGAGCTTGAGCCCGCCCGCGAAAAGGCCAAGGCCACCGGGGCGAGCGCGGTGTATGTGGACGATCTCCGCGAGGAGTTCGTGCGCGATTTCGTGTTCCCCGCCGTGAAGGCGCAAGCCATCTACGAGGGCAGTTACTTGCTGGGCACGAGCGTGGCGCGTCCGCTCATCGCCAAGGGCTTGATTAACACGCTGCGCAAGGAAGGGGCGGACGCCGTCTCTCATGGAGCGACGGGCAAGGGAAACGACCAAGTCCGCTTCGAGTTGACGTGCTTGGCGTTGGAGCCTGGCGTCACCGTCATAGCCCCGTGGCGCGAACCCGAGTGGGACTTGGACAGCCGGAACAAAATGCTGGAGTATGCGAAGCGGCATGGCATCGCGATTGCCTCCACGGGTGAGAAACCGTACAGCATGGATCGCAATCTTCTGCATTTGTC
>SKRY01000133.1 GCA_007118235.1 Candidatus Hydrogenedentota bacterium
CCTCGTCCAACTCTTCATCCTCCCGTGCGGCCACGTGGCCCACGAACTCGTACTCGGAACTGGGCGAATTCAGCGCCTCCACGAGTTCCTCGGGCTGAGCGCCGCCGTGGATGATGGCGGTGCGCGTGCGTCCGATGCCCACCGCGTGGAGACCGAGCAGGGCGATCAGCGTGGCGCTGTGGCTCAGCAGCACGCCAAGAAACACCAGACTGGCGAAATAGGCGAAAAACAGCGGGGAAAAAGGCGCTGCTTCGCCCGTGGCGCCGCCGCCGTACGCGTAGGAGAGGAGAAGCAGCACCGCCGCGCCTAGAAAAGCGCCCTTGAGCACCGTGGCCGTGCAGGCGAACGGGCGCGTGTCGCCGAGATTCGGCCGGAAAAGACCGAGCCATTGAAAAAACAGGAGATGAATCACGGGCGACACCAGAACCATGGGCAAATACGGGGCGAACTCGGAGGATTGCAGGGTCCGCCATAACAGCGAGGGAAGATTGCCGAACGAGCGGTCGATTCCACCCATGGACGCGGGCCATCCCTGATCCATGAGATACGCCATGAGCACGGCTCCGCCGCTCACCGCCGCTGCCAACATCACCTGCACGGTGATGAGGATGTTGCGTTTGTGCGCCCGGCCCCACCCCACGGCCCATGTCGAGGGATCAAACCGCTCGCGTCCCCCGGCCGTTGGGGCGCTGGCGGAGGCCGCATGCCGCTCTTGGGATGTGCTGCCGGCGTTAACGGTCATGAGATATTCGATTGGGCGAACGCATGGACGGCTTCAACCACATGCGCGACTTGTTCCTCGGTTAGATGCGGGTGCATCGGGAGACTCAAGATACGGCCCGCGGCGGCATCCGTGACGGGCGTCACGGCGGGCACGGTCCGGACGCCCCGGAACGCTTCCTGTTGAGCGATGGGGATGGGATAATGAATGCCCGCGCCAATCCCTTGTTCTTGAAGGGCGCTAAGCAAGGCGTCCCGCTCGAAGTGTTGTATGACGAAGAGATGCCAGACGTGCTCCACGTGGGGCTTCACCTTGGGCAACACCACCCCGGGCGCATCCGCCAACAAGTCGCGATAGCGTTCGGCGAAGTGTTGGCGCAAGGCGTTCCATTCGTCGAGATAACGCAGTTTCAGCTTCAACACGGCCGCCTGCATGCTCTGGAGCCGGCTGTTGAAGCCCGCCAAGGGATGGATGTACTTCTCGGACTGGCCCACGTTGCGCAGCATGCGGAGTTCGTCCGCCAGAGCGGCGTCATTCGTGGTTACCGCCCCGCCTTCGCCAAAGGAGCCCAAATTCTTGGCGGGGTAGAAGCTGAAACACCCCGCGTGTCCCAGGCCGCCCCCGCGGCGGCCGCGGTATGTGGCCCCGTGGGCCTGGCAGGCGTCCTCGATTACCAGCAGGCCATGCCGCGCGGCGATCTCCATGATCGGGTCCATCTCGGCGGGCTGGCCGTAGAGATGGACGGGCACGATCGCCTTGGTGCGTTCGGTGATGGCCTGTTCGAGCAAGGCGGGGTCCATGTTGAAGTCCGCCGCTGTCACATCCACCAATACGGGAATTGCTCCGGCATGGTGAACGGCGTTCACCGTGGCGATGAAGGTGTTCGCCGCCGTGATGACCTCGTCGCCGGGTCCCACGCCGGCGGCGATGAGGCTCAGTTGGAGCGCGTCCGCGCCCGAGGCCACGCCCACGCAATGCTTTGTGCCGCAATAGGCCGCGAAAGCCTCCTCGAATTGTTGAACCGCCGGCCCGAGCACGAAACTGCCGCGGCTCATGAGTTGCTCGAATTCCCGGTGTACATCTTCCCGAATTGCTTGATACTGCGCCGCCAAATCGACAAACTGAACGTTCATGGCGTCTCCTTAGTCCGAAACTGAATACCACGGGCGGCCGCGCGCCCTGTTTGCATGCCGGCGGTTTCTTGCTTGCCCACGTGTTCCGGATTGGCGAGATGCGCCGCGTCCTTTTGAATCCGGGGGCGCCCTGCACTACAATCGCCCCCCGCGCCCCGCGCGAAGCGTCCGCGCCGGGAAGTGAGAGATCCTGTGTGCGCTGGACCTGTCTGTCCGCGCGTCGAGTGCTTGCGCAAGGATGTGGGCCGCCGCCGAAAGGGCTGTGGAAGAAGCGAGCCCTAGAAGTGATGAGGCGTATTCTAACATAGAACGAGGGGGCGCCGCTTCCCTGCTTCAGACTCGCGGCCGCCGCGGGGAGGGTAGCCCCTGCGTTCCCCGCCGGAAGTCGAGGCTCGACCAAGGCTCAAGACCGGAAACGGAGTCCTCATGCGAGAGCCGATGCATGCCTTGTCCCGATGAGCCACGCTAAACACCCCAGGAGCCGTTGAATGCCGCTGCCTTATGTCATAGTGATGACCGCTTACAACGAACAGGAGTTCATATCCCGCACGATGGACTCCGTGTGCGCCCAAAGCCATCGCCCGGAGTCGCTTCTCGTCGTGGATGACGGCTCAACCGATGAAACCCCCGCCATTGTGCGGCGGTATGCCGGCGAGTATCCCTGGATTCGTCTGGTGCGCCGGGAGCCCAAGGGCCGAGCCGTCGGGAGTAAGGTGGTGGAGGCGTTTTACGCCGGGTTCGAGGCGATACCCCACGACTTGGCCCATGAGTTCATCGTGAAACTGGACGCGGATCTCGAAATGCCTCCGGATTATTTCGAGCGCGCGGCAAGAATGTTCGAGATGCATGACGACGTTGGGATTTGCGGAGGATACTGCGTTGTGCCCGATGGAGCGCGCTGGGTGCGCGAAAAGACCGCTCCGTTTCACATCCGCGGGGCCTTCAAGGCGATACGAACGCAGGCGTTTCATGAGATCGGCGGTTTCGTGCGCGCCATGGGGTGGGACGGAATTGATCAGATGCGGTTGTTCCACAAGGGGTGGAAAGTGGGCCTGTTGGACGCGCCTGTCAAGCATTTTCGTCCGACAGGCAGCGCCTCGGATTCCAAGGAGTTGTATGAGCGGTTTGGGGGAGCCTATTATCGGCGGGGCTACGACCCCGTGTTGGCGGCCCTCGCGGCCACCCGCGTCGTGAGGCGCACCAGGCGATTCCGGATTCTGGCGCACATAGCGAAAGGCTATTTCGGGGCTTGGGCCAGGGGAGAGGAGAAATATCTGAGCAAGAGCGAAGTGCGGTTTCTGAGGCGTTTCCAGTATATGCGGCTTGTGGCCCCATCCTCGGTGACAAGACGGTACACCTACACGGAATCATAGCGCAACGCGGAGCAAAAAAACGCGGACAAGCGGTGCGCGCTTATCTAAAGAACAGCAAAACCGTGATAATCATCGCAGATTTGTATAGTTTGAATACAGATCTGTTCTGCGCACTTATGTTCATTTGGGCGGCGCCTAACAGGGCGCCCGGCCCGGCATGAAAGAGTTTGGCGGCGCTTAACGGTGATTTAGGCCCTTTTGGTGAATATATACGGGATTTGCTGAAATTGGCATGGGGGTTGCTACAGACTTGGCGCAATGCTGAATCGCAAGCTGGTACGGTGTGTCAGCATTGAGTCCGAATCAGCCGGGCTGGACTTCGTGCTTGCGTCAGCCGGGCTAACCGAATATGGGGAGACCTTAGCATGCAGGTCCTCATGCGCGAAGATTTCGACACGCTCATTGAGAAGTTGCAGGGAGCGGACTACGAAGTGATTGCCCCCCGGATTCGCGAGGGCGCCATCGTGTTGGACACGGTGGACAGCGCCGGGGATTTGCCGGCCGGCTGGACCGATGAGCAAGAGGGTGGCCGGTACACCCTCCACAGGACGGATTCTCCCTCCTTGTTTCACTACACGGTGGGTCCGACTTCCCTCAAGTCCTTTCTGTACCCCTCGAGGTCCCTGCTTTGCCGGGTTCACGGGGGGCACAACGACTTCGACGTGGAGGAGCCGGAAATCGAGGCTCCGCAGCGGGCGTTCGTTGGGGTGCGTGCGTGCGAGCTTCACGCCATGGCGATCCAGGACCACGTGTTCGCCGGCGGACGCCACCCCGATCCCGTCTACACGGCCCGCCGGAACAACATCTTCCTTGTGGCGGTGAATTGCTCCAAGGCTGGCAACACATGCTTCTGCGCCTCCATGGGCACGGGCCCCGAGGCCACGGCGCATTATGACTTGGTGCTTACCGAGGTAGTCGAAGATGGGACGCACTACTTCCTGATTGACGCCGGGACCAAGGCGGGACGCTCCATGCTGGACGAACTGCCCTTGCGTCCCGCGCGCGCCGCCGAAGAGGAAGCAGGCGCCGCCGTGGTGCGGAACGCGGCCGGGAGCATGGGCCGTTCACTGGACACCGAGGGCATTGAGGATGTCTTCTTCGAGAATTTGGAAAACCCGCTTTGGCAGGAGGTGGCCGAACGCTGTCTGACGTGCTCCAATTGCACGATGGCGTGTCCGACGTGCTTCTGTTCCACGGTGGAGGACGTCAGCACGATCGACAACGATATGGCCGAACGCTGGCGCGTGTGGGATTCGTGTTTCACCACGAATTTCAGCTACGTGTTCGGTGGAGCCATCCGGAAGGCGTCCTCGTCAAGATACCGGCACTGGATCACGCACAAGCTGGCGGCTTGGCAGGAGCAATTTGGGACGCCGGGTTGTGTGGGATGCGGACGTTGTATTACATGGTGTCCGGTGGGGATAGACATTACCGAGGAAGCCGCGGTTTTGCGGCGGCAGAAAGAGACCCGGCAGGGAGAGGCGCGTTATGGAGCAGGAACAAGAACAGCCTATTGAGCGCATGTTGCGTGGGCACGATTTCACGGACGGCTTGAGCGATGGGCACGTGGCCCGGCTTGCGTCCATGGCTTCGCTGCAGACGTTTCATGCGGACGAGCGGGTGCTGAAGGCCGGAGAACGGGCCGACCGCTGTTACTTGATACAGGAAGGTCAGATCGCCATTGAGATCTATCATCCCACGCGGGGCGGGGTGCCCATCCAGACCTTGGGCGAAGGCAAGGTCCTGGGGTGGTCCTGGCTGGTGAAACCGTACCGCTGGACCTTCGATGCGATGACCTATACGTTCACGCGAGCCATTGTGCTCGACGGGGTCCGCTTGCGCGAGGCCATGGAGGCCGATCCCGAATTTGGGTACCCCTTGGCCATGCGCTTCATGGAAGTGTGTGCGGAGCGGGTGAGCCATTCCAGATTACAGATGATTGACATGTTCGATCCGCACTAAAAGAGTCCGGCTTGATTGCGTGTCGCGTCAAGCGGGAGCAGTTTCCCAGCGTTCCCACCGTCAAGGGAAGGAGATAGCGAGTCATGGCTGTTGCATATCATGAACCCATGTTGCCCGTACCGCACCGGGTGCGGCGCATGACGTGGGAGACCGACGATACCTTCACCATGGAGCTGGTGGCGGCTGGTGGAGGGGGAATAACCAGTTTCGCTCCGGGGCAGTTCAACATGTTGTATGTGTTTGGAGTGGGGGAAGCCGCCATTTCGATGAGTGGAAGCCCATCCAATCCAGAAACCTTGCTGCACACCACCCGCGCCGTGGGCAGCGTCACCAAGGCGCTGGCGAGCTTGCATCCCGGCCAATTGATTGGGGTGCGGGGACCGTACGGCGTGAGTTGGCCGGTGGACGAGGCGGAAGGGCGAGACATCGTCATTATAACGGGCGGGATTGGATTGGCCCCGTTGCGTCCGCTTATCTACACCCTTATTGAACAGCGCGAGCGTTTCGGCAACATAACGATTCTGTTTGGCGCGCGAACCCCTGACGAAATCTTGTTCCGGGACGAGATTGAGCAATGGCGCCGGCGGTTCGACATGGATGTGCTCATCACGGTTGACCGCGCCTCCAGGGATTGGCGGGGGCGGTTGGGCGTGGTCACCACGCTGATCCCCCAATCGCCGTTTGATCCCAAGAACAGCATCGCCTATGTGTGCGGTCCGGAAGTGATGATGTACTTCACGCTCGAAGCGCTCGAAAAGCGGGGCATGCCCCGGGAGCGGGTGTTTGTCTCGATGGAGCGCAATATGAAGTGCGGGCTGGGATTTTGCGGTCATTGCCAACTCGGGCCCAAGTTTGTGTGCAAGGACGGACCGGTATTCCGCTGGACGGAAGTGGCCAGCCTCCTCGACATCCGGGAGATTTAAGCAATGCATACCCCAAGAAAACCTAAACTAGCGGTTTGGAAGTTTGCCTCGTGCGACGGATGTCAGCTCAGTCTGTTGGATTGTGAAGATGAGCTGCTGGCGGTGGCGAACAGCGTGAGTATCGCGTATTTCCCGGAGGCCACGCGGGCCGAGGTGGATGGGCCTTACGACATCTCGCTGGTGGAAGGCTCGATCTCCACGGGCGAGGATGCCGAGCGCATCCAAATGATTCGGGATGAGAGCAACCTGCTCATAACGATTGGGGCCTGCGCCACCTCGGGCGGCATCCAAGGGTTGCGCAATTTCGCCAATGTGGATCACTATATCAACACGGTCTACGCGCATCCCGAGTATATCCACACCCTTCGCAATGTGTCCCCGATATCCCAGCATGTGTTCGTGGATTACGAAGTCCGGGGCTGCCCCATCAACAAGTATCACCTCGTGGAAGTGCTTTCGGCTCATCTCGCGGGCCGGCGGCCCAATATCCCCAGTTACAGCGTGTGTGTGGAATGCAAGCGCCGCGGAACGCCCTGCGTGATGGTGGCCCACGGGACGCCCTGCATGGGGCCGGTGACCCAAGCGGGCTGCGGGGCGATTTGCCCGGCGTACAATCGGGGGTGCTACGGCTGCTATGGGCCTTCGGAAGAGTGCAATACGCAAGCCCTGAGCGCGTGGTGGACGAAGCTGGGCGTGGAGGATGCGGATATCGCCCGGAGTTATCGCAGCTACAATGCCCTATCGGGCGTCTTCCGGCGAGAGGGCAGCCGTTACGCCAAGAAAGCCGCGGCCGGTGCAACCAATGAGGAACGACGCCAATGAGTCCGCAAGAGAGCAAGCGATACCGCAACGTAAAGGTCGATTATCTGGCGCGGGTGGAAGGCGAAGGCGCGCTCTACCTGCGCATCGATAAGGACAAGGTGGAAGAGGTCGAGCTGCGCATCTTCGAGCCTCCCCGCTTTTTCGAGGCCTTTCTGCAGGGGCGCCGTTGGACCGAGGCGCCGGATATCACCGCGCGCATCTGTGGCATTTGCCCCATCGCGTACCAGTCCAGCGCCATCTCCGCCATGGAGAGCATAGCGGGTGTCACGGTGAGCGAACCCATCCGCGCGCTGCGGCGGCTCATGTATTGCGGCGAGTGGATCGAGAGTCACATCCTCCATATGGCCATGCTGCACGCGCCCGATTTCCTTGGGTACGAGGACGCCATCCAGATGGCCCAACACCATCCCGGCGTCGTCAAGAACGCGTTGCGGCTCAAGAAGCTCGGCAATGACATCATGACGTTTCTGGGAGGCCGGGAAATCCACCCCATCAACATGCGCGTGGGAGGGTTTTACTCGGTTCCCGAAAAGCGGGACCTGGAACGCTTTAAGCCAGAGTTGGAGTGGGGCCTTGAGGCCACGCGTGAGTTGGCGCAGCTTCTGGCCGGTTTTGACTACCCCGATTTTGAACGGGACTACGAGTACGTGGCCATGCGCCACCCCGAGGAGTACCCCATGTGGCAGGGCCGGATCGTGTCCAACCGGGGGTTGGATATCGATTGGCCCGAGTTCTTCGATCACATCGAAGAGCGGCACATGCCTCAGAGCACCGCGTTGCATTCGGTGATCAAGGAGCGCGGCGCCTACATGGTGGGGCCGATCGCGCGCTACAACCTGAATCACGATAAACTGAGTTCGGATGCGCGGGCCCTGGCGAAGGAAGCCGGGCTGGGCGCGAGTTGCGCGAATCCGTTCCAGAGCATACTGGTGCGCGGTATCGAGACGTTTTACGCCATCGAAGAAGCGCTCCGGCTCATTACCAACTACGAAAAACCGGACCGCCCCTACGTCGAGGCGGAGCCGAAAGCGGGCACGGGGTATGGTTGCAGCGAAGCGCCCCGGGGCATCTGTTTCCACCGGTACAGCATCGATGATGACGGGATCATCACCGGGGCTCGTATCGCGCCTCCGACGGCTCAGAACCAGGCCACCATGGAGGAAGACTTGGTGGACTTGGTGCCATTGTTCGCCAACAACACGGACGAGGAGCTGACCTGGAAGTGCGAACAAGCCGTTCGCAACTATGATCCGTGCATCTCGTGCTCCGTGCATTTCTTGAAAGTTCATGTGGATCGCCGCTAAGCTGTTGGTATACTCGATTCGCCCGAGGACCGTTCCGCAGGGCGGTTCGGGAGTCAACCGCCGAAGTCAGGGTCATGGGTATTAGGTCGATTACTCTATTCGGGGTTGGGAATGCCCTGCGCGGCGATGACGGGATAGGCCTTGTCCTGGCCCGCTCGGTTGGAGCCCTTTCTCCCCGCCGGTTCACCGTGCGCGAATGCACGGGCGAACCGGCGGCGTTGCTTGAGCAATGGTCCGGGCTGGACGCGGCCATGTTGTTTGACGCCGTCCAATCGGGCGGCCCGCCCGGCGCGGTCTTCCGCGTCGATGTCACCGAGAACCCCTTGCCCGGTGCGTTCAAGCAGACTTCAACCCACGGGTTTGGCGTGGCGGAGGCGGTTGAGCTTTCCCGCGCGTTGGGCGTCTTGCCCGCCCGGATGCTGGTCTACGGTGTGGAAGCGGTCTCCTTTGACCACGGCGCGGAGATAACCCCGGAAGTCGCGGCGGCCATCCCGGAGGTTGTCGGGATGGCGGCGCGGGACGCGGCCAACTGGACGGGCGAACAGTTCCCCCCGGACCCGGAGACCGATTCACCATGCACGAATACAGTTTAGCGCAGTCCATCGTTGATATCGCGTTGGAGGTGGCCCGGGAGCATGGCGGCCAATCCGTCGAGCGGGTTAGCGTGGATATTGGGGCCATGCGGGCCGTGTGTCCCGAGTTGTTGGTGGAGGCATTCGCCTACACGGCGGAAGACACGCTGGCCAAGGGCGCCGAACTCGACTGGACCGAGACGCCCATGGAATTCGTGTGCGGCCAGTGCGAGGCGCGGTATACGGCCGGGGAATTGTTGGAGC
>SKRY01000333.1 GCA_007118235.1 Candidatus Hydrogenedentota bacterium
GCCCGCACGACGTCGCCGCCGAAGGCCTTGCCGATGCATTGATGGCCCAGGCATACGCCGAGCAGCGGAATCTCGGGACCGAGCTGACGGATGAGTTCGGTGGAGATCCCCGCGTCATCGGGTGTGCCGGGACCCGGTGAAATCACGATCTTCCCGGGCTTCATGGCCCGAATCTCTTCCACGGTCAGCGCGTCATTGCGCACAACGCGGACATCCGCTTCCAATTCACCCAGATATTGCACCAAGTTATACGTGAACGAATCGTAGTTATCTATAAGAAGGATCATGATTCGAGTCCTCTTTCGGCGAACTCCACGGCTCGAAAGAGGGCCATGGCTTTGTTCACCGTCTCCTCGTATTCGCGCTCGGGAACGCTGTCATACACCACGCCGGCCCCGGCTTGCACGTAGGCCTTGTTGTCCTTGACCAACATGGTGCGGATGATGATGCAGGTGTCCATGTCGCCCGAAAAACTGATATACCCGCAGCCGCCCGAATAGGGTCCCCGGCGCAAAGGCTCCAATTCGTCGATGATCTCCATGGCCCGGATTTTCGGCGCCCCGCTTACCGTGCCCATGGGGAAGGTCCCGCTCAAGGCGGAATAGGCGTCCTCGCCTTCCTTCAGTTTTCCCTCGACTTCGCTGACGATATGCATGACATGGCTGTAGCGCTCGATCGTCATGAGCCGCGAGGGGCGGACGGAGCCTGGAACACTGACCCGGCCGACGTCATTCCGTCCGAGGTCCACGAGCATGATGTGCTCGGCCACCTCCTTTTCGTCATGCAACAGTTCCTGCTCCAACTCGAGGTCCTCCGCCGTGGTTGCGCCCCTCGGACGGGTGCCGGCGATGGGCCGCACCATGCAGGTGTCTTGCCGGACTTGGGTCATGACCTCGGGGCTCGAGCCGACGAGGGTCACATCGGGGAATCGCACGAGGGTCATGTAAGGTGAGGGGTTGATGCAGCGCAGCGCGCGGTAAAGGTTAACGGGACTCGCATACACCTCCCGCTCGAAACGCTGGGACAACACGACCTGAAAGATGTCGCCCGCGCGGATGTATTCCTTGGCCTTCTCAACGGCGGCGCAGAAATCCGGCCGAGTGAAGCTGGATGTGATCTCATCGTTTACTTGACCGGCGTAGACGCGTTCGGTGGTGACCACCAAGGGCTTGCGCAGAGTGCGCGATAGCTCATCGATCTTGCGCACGGCCTCGTTGTAGGCGGCGTCCGCGTTGTCCTGGACATGGGCGTTCGAGACGACCTTGAGCCGGTTATTGACATGATCAAAGATGAGCAGGGTGTCGGTGATCATGAAGTATAGGTCGGGCAACTCCAGGGGATCCGGGTTCGCGTCGGGGATGTTCTCGAAGAAGCGGACATGGTCGTACCCGATGTACCCCACCGCGCCTCCATGGAAATATGGCATGCCCTCGACCTCGACCGGCGTGTATCCCGCCATGAGCTTGCGCAGCTCCCCAAGGGGATAGTCCGACTCATAGGTCTCGGCTTCACCGTCGCGCGTGATGGTCACGGTGTTTCCGCGGGACTGAAACACGATGGAGGGGTTTGCCCCCAGAAAACTGTAGCGGCCAAGTGTGTCCGCCCGCTCGACACTTTCCAGCAGAAAGGCGTGAGATTGGCCGTCGGCGATCTTCATGTAGGCGGAGACGGGGGTCTCGAGATCCGCCACGATATCGCGGTACACGGGAACCACGGCGCCGGGTCTGGCCAAGGCGCGGAATTCGTCCAACGTGGGATGTATCATGCGTTGTCTTTCGGTTAGGGCTGCGTGTTAATCCTGTTGCGTCCACGGAAGGCCGGCGGAATCAGCTAGCCGCCACGCCGTCTCCGTCAAGGACGACGGAGCCATCATCCAGTACCTTGCGATAGAAGCAAGAAGTTTCGTTGGTGTGGCACGCGGGTCCCCGGGGCTTGCATTTCAAAAGCACGGCGTCGGCGTCGCAATCCACCCGAATTTCCTTGACGTCCAACACATTACCAGAGGACTCCCCCTTACGCCAAAGTTCCTGACGCGACCTCGACCAGAAGCACGCGATACCTTCCTTTATCGTAATCTCCAGACTCTCGGGGTTCATGTGAGCCAGCATCAGAACTTGCCCGGTATCCTGGTCTTGCACAACGGCGGTGACAAGTCCTTGCGGGTCGAGTTTTAGTATATCTAGAATCTGCATGGCGTCTATCTCCTTCGGCGTGGGTGAAACGCGGATCTGGAGCGGGTTCAAAGAGTACACTTGACTCGGAGCCGCTAGCAGTCACTCCGCCGTGTGGACGATCCCACCCCCAACCGTCATCCCCGCGAAACGCTTGTCGCGAAAACTCGCCGGCGCGGTATCCCCACAAGAGCTTCGCGGCTCCAATTGGATGGGGAAACACTTTAGGAATGGAGCAAGTGGCAGCTCACGGACGTACAGGCACCCCGTGCTCCGCAAGGTATTGTTTAGCTTCCTGTATCGTGTATTCCTGGAAATGAAAGATCGAGGCGGCCAAGGCCGCGTCGGCCCCGCCCTCTTGCAAGGCCGCGCGGAGGTGCTCCAGGGAGCCCGCGCCGCCGCTGGCGATGACGGGTGCCTCGACCGCGTCGGCGACGGCGCGCGTGAGTTCAATGTCGTAACCTTCTTTCACGCCGTCACAATCCATCGAGGTGAGGAGAATCTCGCCCGCGCCCCGGCGCTCCGCTTCTTGCGCCCAGGAGATGGGTTCGAGTTTCGTTTGGCGGCCTCCGTCCCGGCCGCCATGGCTATGGACCACGTATCGTCCATCAATCCGTTTCGCGTCAATGGCGACCACGATGCACTGGCGGCCAAACCGGCGTGAGGCAGCACTGATGAAATCGGGGTCTTCAATGGCGGGCGTGTTGATGGAGACCTTGTCCGCCCCGGCTTTCAGCAGACGCCTAATATCGTCGATGGTGCGCACGCCGCCCCCCACGCACAAAGGCATGAAACATTGTTCGGCTGTGCGCCGGACGACGTCGTACATGGTCTCGCGGTTGTCCGTCGAGGCTTGGATATCCAAGAAGACCAGTTCGTCCGCCTTCTCTTCGTCATACCGCCGCGCAATCTCGACGGGGTCGCCCGCGTCGCGCAGGCCCAGGAATTTCACGCCTTTTACAACGCGGCCGTTGGCCACGTCAAGGCAGGGGATAATGCGTTTGGTTAACATTGCTTCGGGCTTTCCATTAGGGGCGTGTCCGGGCGGTTGCCCTTTCAATCCCGGCTTCATTCATCGTTTTTGGTTTCCTCCGGCGGCGGTTCCGCAGAGGGTTGGTTAGAGGCCGTGTCCTTGCCGTGATCGTCGGCGTGGTCTCTCTGTTCGTGCTCAAGTTCATGGCGCAACTCGGCTTCCCGGGCTGGATGAAATGCTTCGGAGGTTTCCGCTTCGTCGTCTTCGGCGGGGAACGCCTCCTCTAGCACCATGGGGGGCTTATCCCATTCGGATTCGCTGGCGCCATCGGCGTCTTCCGCGGTAGGGGAGTCAACAGGGGCGGGCGTTTCCTCGCCGCCCGGGGCTCCTTCTTCCCCGTGTTCGGGGGAGAGCGCTTCATCCATGAGACGGCCTTCGTCGCCATCAATGATGATGCTTCGAACATCCAGGGAGATATCCGTCACTTCCTCGATACCCAGAATGTTCAGGGCCGTGTTGGCGAGGGTGTCGCTCACGCGGTTGGCCGTTTCGGCGGCGCTGCCCTGGGAGCTGGTGCGAAGGTAGACTTCCCCTCGAATCGCCGCGCGGCGGCTGTCCCGGCCGGGATACACTTGGACGCGGATGTAATTCACTTCGGGCAACATGCTGGCCATCCGGTTCAAGGATTCCTCCACCGAGCGCAGTTGAATGGCCACGCGGCCATGGGCGCCGGGGACTATGATGCGCTTGCGGCCCCGGCCGATGCCATCGGCGGGGAGAAGGGCAATGACCGCGAACACGGTAAGGGGCAGCCCGACGATCAATTGGAGCAGAAGGCTCAAGAATCCGGTGGGCGGCTCGAAAAGGTTCGACGTAAACTGGGCGACGGCGCGCACGCCGGGAATCCACGAGAAGACGAGCAGGAGCCCCGCGAGCAGGGCTATCCCGCTCATGAAACGCTGGACAATGAAATGAAAGAGATTCATCCCACATTCCTTTCAGCCTTTGGCGGGGCCGCTTCACCGTCGAATTCAACATCGGCGATGTATACGTTAATCTGACCCACGGGCTGATCGGACATGGCGCGAATACCCGTGAGTACGGATTCCTGGATGGCGGGGCCCAAGGCGCGGAGGTCGGCGCCGTAGCGGATCACCACCGAGATATCGAGCCGCAAACTGCCATCCTCTTCCAGACGCGAAACCACGCCCGGGACCTTGGTCATGCCCAAACGCCCCGAGAAACCCGCGCTCATTCTCACCACGCCTTCCTGCCGCTGGGTCTCGTGCGCGGCGACCTTGGCATATACAGCCAAGTCCACCTCGTGCTTACCCAAGGCGACTGAGTCATTCATGGCAGTGCTCTCCGCGCCCGGAATAGCCGTTACTTCGTTTTCGGGAGGAAGCTATCAATCAGCGATGGCGTCAGTTCGCCGCTTCGGAAACTGTCGCTGCGCACGATGCGCGCGCAGAGCTGAGCCGTATTCCGCATCCCCTCGGTCGTGAACTCATCCAGGGCGCCGCTCAACCGGGCAATGGCTTCATTGCGGTCGCGTCCGCGGGCGATCACCTTGGCTAGCAGACTGTCATAATACCGCGGGACGGTGTAGCCGGGAAAGATGTGCGTATCCACGCGAATTCCGGGACCGCTCGGCAGATGACAGCGTCCGACTTCCCCCGCGCAGGGCATGAAGTTGTTTTCTGGATCCTCCGCATACACGCGGGCCTCGATGGAGTGCCCGGTGGGCCGGACGTGGCTATACCCCAGGGGTTCGCCCGCCGCGATGCGCAGTTGTTCCTTGACAAGGTCAAGTCCTGTTACTTCCTCGGTGACGGGGTGCTCGACTTGGATACGGGCATTGAACTCGATGAAGTAGAATTGGCCTTCGGGGCCCAATAGGAATTCCACCGTGCCCGCGTTCGAGTAGTTGATGGCCCGCGCGGCGCGTACGGCCGCCTTGGCGAGTTTCGAACGGAGCGAACTTGAAAGGACGGCGCACGGCGTCTCCTCGATCAGCTTCTGGTGACGGCGCTGAATGGTGCATTCCCGTTCACCCAGCGAAATGACGTGGCCATGCTCATCGGCGAGGATCTGCACTTCCACGTGGCGCGCGTTTTCCAGAAACTTCTCGATGTAGACGCCACCATCCCCAAATGCGGCCTGGGCTTCCACCGTGGCCATCGCCACGGCATTGGCCAGGGTCACGTCGTTATGGGCGATCCGCATCCCCTTGCCGCCTCCGCCCGCGGACGCCTTCACAAGGACGGGAAAACCGATCTCGTGGGCGATGCGTTGGGCCTCCTCGGGATCCTGAACGATCCCCTCGCTGCCCGGCACGGTGGGCACGCCGGCTTCCTTGACCCGTTCACGGCACAACGATTTGTCCCCGCTTAGCGCGATGGCTTCGGGGGACGGTCCGATGAAGGCAATGTTGCATTCCCGGCAAATGGTCGCGAACTTCGGGCTCTCCGACAAGAATCCGTAGCCCGGATGAATGGCTTGGGCGTCGCAGATCTCGGCGGCGGCTATCAAGCTGGGGATGTGAAGGTAACTTTCCGTGGCGTTGGCGGGCCCGATGCAAATACTCTCATCCGCCAGCGACGTGTGAAGCGAATGCTGATCGGCGTCGGAATGCACCGCGATGGAAGCGATGCCCAATTCCCGGCACGCACGAATGATGCGCACCGCGATTTCTCCCCGGTTGGCGATAAGTATGCGGCGAAACATCCATGCCCTCCGGGTTAGTCCAGGGGCCGGACGGTGAATATGGGCTGGCCGTATTCCACGGGCTCCCCATTCTCGACCAGCACCTTTTCAATGACTCCCGCAAACTTGGCGGTCACCTCGTTCATGAGCTTCATGGCCTCGACAATACACACCGCCTGATTCTCGCTTATGGTGTCCCCAGGCTTAACGTAGGGGGGATCACTCGGCGAAGGCGAGGCGTAGAACACACCCACCATGGGCGAATCGATGGTCTTTAGCCCGTCGCCGGCTTCCTCCTCCGGGGCCGGCGCCTCCCGTGGAGGCTCCGCTCCCGCCGGTTGCACATGGTGCGGCTCCGCCGTGGCGGGATGTCCCGCGCTTGGAGCGGGGATGGGGGAGGTACTAACAGACGCTGGCTGGCCCTTCTTTAGGCACACCCGGCGGCCCGACTCCTCGATCTCGATCTCCCAAAGACTCGAGTCCTCGAAGACCCGGATCAACTCTTGCAGCCGTTCAATATCCATGGACCACTCTCCACATATTCCGCTGTCGTTGGCGTCCGGCGGCATTGGGCGGCTAGGTAACCCGCTCGATGTAGTCGCCCGTACGCGTGTCGACCTTGATCACATCCCCTTCGTTCAAGAACAACGGCACCTGGATGATGGCCCCTGTTTCCACCGTGGCCGCCTTGGTGCCGCCCGTTGCGCGGTCTCCCTGGACCCCAGGCGCGCACTCCGTGACCCGAAGGTCAACCTGCAACGGGATATTCAACATCAAAACCTTGCCCTGGTAGAAGACGAGGCCGACCGGGCAATTCTCCTTGAGATAGATGGACTTATCTCCCACCACATCACTGCCGACAGCGGTCTGTTCGTAGGTGTCGCGATGCATGAAATGATAGACATCGTCATCGCTGTAAATGAACTGGTAGGGTTCTTCTTCCAGGCGGGCTTCTTCCATGCGCTCGCCGGCGCGGAAGTTCTTTTCGATGACGCGGCCCGTGAGCGCGTTGCGCAATCGCGTGCGGACAAAGGCCCCGCCTTTGCCTGGCTTCACATGCTGAAACTCGACGATCTCCATGAGAGCGCCGTCCTGCACAATAATCTTGCCGTTCTTAAAATCGGCTGTTGAAATCATGGCGCGAGTATTTCCAACTCCTTCTGGGTGCGGGTAAGCACCTCACATCCGTCTTGGGTTACAACAATGAGGTCTTCGATGCGGACCCCCCCCTGGCCTGGAAGGTAGACGCCAGGCTCGATCGTGATGACCATCCCGGCTTCCAGGACACCGGTGGCTTCCGGGTTGAGCCGTGGCGCCTCGTGAATTTCGATCCCCACCCCGTGTCCCAAACCGTGACCGAAATGGGAGCCGTGCCCCGCGTTGGATATGACATCGCGGGCGGCCGCATCGACTTCCTGGCAAGAAACGCCTGGCCGCACGGCTTCCAGCGCTTGCCGCTGAGCGGCCAGGGTGAGTTCGTGGATCTCTTGGAACCAGCCGCCGGGAATCCTACCGAAAGCATACGTGCGAGTCAAGTCGGAGCAATATCCCTCCCGCCGGCATCCGAAATCCAATAGGACGACATCCCCTTCTTGCAAAGCCCGATCGCCGGGTTGACCGTGGGGCAAGGAACTCCGCGCTCCGAACAGCGCCATGGTGTCGAACGACGGCCCCGATGCTCCCCGCATCTTGAATTCATACTCAAAACGGGCCGCAAGTTCCCTCTCGGTGATGCCGGGCCGCAATTCGGGCAGCAGATCAACCAGGACGCTCTCCGCTAGTTCGGAAGCGGCGCGCACGAGCGCGATCTCGCTTTCATCCTTGCGGCGCCGCAACGAGGACACCAGTTCCGGGGTCTCTGTGAAGACGCTTCCAGCGTTGGCTTGCAAAGCGCGGAACTCATCCACCGTCATATACTGGGGCTCGAAGCCCACGGCGGAAAGGCGGCGTTCGGAGACCGCCTCGGCCAGGCGCTCGCTCAGCTTACCCTTCACCTCCGTGATGGCATAGCCGCGAACCTGTTCCTGGGCTTGTTCCGTATACCGAAAGTCACAGAGGAACAAGGCTTCATCAGGCGTGATTAGAATGGCCGACGTGGTGCCGGAAAAACCGGCCAGATACTGGTTCGTGGCCGGCGTAAGACTGATGAAGGCGCCGCAGCCTTCGTTTGCGAGATTTTCCCGGAGTGCGGTGATGCGATGTGTCATGAGACTCCCCATTGGCTTGCCGCCCGCAGCGCCAGCCGGTAGCTCTCCACCCCGAACCCGGCGATGGTTCCTTGGGCCACCGGGGCGATGTAGGAATGTTGCCGGAAGGGCTCGCGGGCGTGAACATTGGATAGATGGACTTCAATGGCGGGTATGCCTACCCCGGCTATGGCGTCGCGCAGCGCCACGCTGGTGTGCGTGTAGGCGGCGGGATTGATGATGATGGCCTCCGCCCAGCCGCGCGCGTCGTGAATGGCGGACACAAGGTCTCCCTCGCTATTGGACTGGTAGCTTCGCAGACTCACGCCCAGTTCAAGCGCGTCCTGTTCGAGGGCGTCGTTTATGCTCTCCAGGGTCGCGGCGCCGTAAATGCCGGGCTCCCGTTTGCCCAGGAGGTTCAAGTTGGGACCGTGAATGACAAGAATGTTCAAGGGACCTCTCCTACATGGCCGTTCCGGTTCGATGTTGGGCCAGGTAATCGGCCCGCTCGCGCGCGTCCGAGGCTTGCGCCATCAGGGCGCGTCCCTGGGTTTCCTCGCCGTGTTCCAGGTAAGCCCGGCCAAACTCCTCCAGGGCGTTGGCGTAGAACCGCCAGATCTCCGGCGAAATGGGATAGAGTTCGGTTGCTTTGCGATATTGTTCGAGTCCGCGCTCGTAATACCGCATGGCGCCGGCGCCCGGTTCCAGGTTGCCCCGTTGCCACAGGGCCTGCGCGTAGTAGCGCCTGTACATCGCCTGGCGGGGGCTTCGCTCCATGGCTCGCTCGGCCCATTTTAGCGAATCGAGGATGGCGTTTCGCCGTTCCTCCTCCGTGTTCGCCAGGTTTCGCAGATTCTCGTGGAAGAAGTGCAGCATGAGCGCCCGTTCGGGGTCGTGGCTGTAGACGGCGTCGGCCCTCTCAAGGCGGTTGATGTACTCTAGTACGGCCTGCCGGGTCATCTGGCGGGCCTCGGC
>SKRY01000256.1 GCA_007118235.1 Candidatus Hydrogenedentota bacterium
AAGTGCAATCCTCGAAAGACCAGGCCGCGTACGGGGGCATCCTCCGTCCCCCGCGCCGTTACAAGCCCCTCCGCGATCGGCGCAACGGCCTCGATGTCTTCAGGAGACTCGCCATCCATGGGAATGTAGGTCAGTTCGCCGCTGTCCCGGTCGAGATACCATTCCCCAGGCGCATCAAGCAGGGCGGAGTGGTTCTCTAAGTAATAACGGGGATCGGGTTCCCAGTTATCCATATGAAAAAAGCCGAGACTCGGCCCAACTTGGCGGGTAGTGTGAAGCCGATCTTCTTCGCGATTGATGGATTCGACGGGCGTGCGGCTGGTCGACCAGTCGTGGAAGAAGACCAACTCGAGATCGGTCTCCGAGAGATCACCTCCCAACGCCTCCGGGATGTCCTCGGGATGAAAGGTAAAGTTCGTGCGGCGATCCTCGCCTACCTCATCTACCCGCGCAAACCCTTCGCTGGGATAGCGCGCGCGTTGCCGCCGTTCGCCATTGACAAAGAGTTCATGGAAGTACCAGTCGCCTTCTTGAACGGCCTCGATGGTGGTGGAAAATACGCCGTCCTCGGTCTCCTCCCACCCCGTGATGACCCGGCCGCCGCTGATGCGGGGCTCCGCGTCCGGCGCGGCCGTCCACGTTACGGAATGCCCTTCCGCCGGGCTGTCTTCCGGACCAAACTGGAGCGGCGCCTCGATGCGGTACACGCCATCGGCCAAGCGGACCTCGATGGATTGCCCGTTGTCGTCCGCAAGCATTTCGCGGACCGCGTCCCGCGCCGCCTGCAAACTCGCCAGAGGCTCGTCTTCCGTGCCGGGATGCGCGTCATCGCCGTCCGGCGCGACATACACGATCGCCCCGGATTCTTCCGCTTCCGCGCCTCCACCAACGCAGAACGCCAAGACCAATGCTGTGATGCACCATACGTTGAGTTTCATGGCAACCTCCTGTGTTTTGTTGCGCGCCCAAGGGAAAAGCTTCCCGCCACCATACTACGGTCCAGCCACGCCGGGCAAGACTGCCATGCCCAACGGTCTTTCATTGAGCCGCTTTGCGCGCGTGCCGCCGGGCCTGGAGCACCATGAACGCGCCAACGAGCAAGATACCCCCGCCAAGCCACTGAGTCGGAATGAGCCGTTCTTCCGGCCAGACCAATACGGCCACGACGTAGGTGATCAGGGGATTGAGCAATTCCAGGCTATTGCAGTACGCCGATCCCAGGTTCCTCTGGGCGTAGTGAAACGCGGGATGCGCCACGGCGATGGGAAGTAGCCCGGAGAGCACGGCAATGCCCGTGTTGTACGCGCCCGCCTCGAACAGGCTGGAGGGTTCCCCAAAGACCAACGCCAAACCGCCCAGTCCAATCGTGCTGAAAACCGCCAGCACGGTGAACATGGGTACGGGATGGATGTTGAGCGAGACGTGGCGCGCCCACACCGCATACACCGCCCAACATAAGGCGGACAACCACAGCAGCAGGGTGTACACATCGACAGCGGGAAGCAGCCGGCCGGGATCGCGCGTCAACACGAACGCGACTCCAATCAGACACAATACCGTCCCCAAAAGGTATTCCTTGCTGCGAATGACGGAGCGTTCGTCGCGAAAGATCGCGAAACTGAACAGAATCACCAGCACCAGACTGATCTTGCTGATGAGCTGAGCCACCGTGGGGTTCGCGCCGGAACATCCCGCCGTCCATGTGTATTGATAGGCGACGAGAACCACGGCGAGCGCCAGAAGCGGTCCCCCATGCCGCCATGCCCGCTCGAAGTCCCGGGGATACAGCCACGCGCTAAGAATCAGCAGCGCCGCCGTGGCGGAGCCGTACCGCAGAAAGGCTTGCGTAAAGGGATCGTATGGCGCACTCAAGAAGCGGATGAAGACCGGTGAGAATCCCCAGCTCACCACAGCCACGGCAAGCCCGGCATAGGCAAGGGCAATCTGGCGGCCGGGCGCGTTCATACCAGTGGCCCCGCCATGGCCGGCCCTATCTCCCGCGCACGGCGGCGGCCACGCGATCGCCAAAGGCGCTGGTCTCAATGACCTCGTGTTCGCCCTCCGGCGAACCAAGGTCAGCGGTTGTGTAGCCCGCTCCGAAGACATCGCGCATGGCGGTCCAGATCGTGGCGGCGGCCTCGTCCAAGCCAAAGCTCTTTTCAAGCATTAACGCGACCGAGCCAATCATCGAGTACGGGTTGGCGATGCCCCGGCCCGCGATGTCCGGCGCGGAACCATGGCTAGGCTCGTAATAGGCCTTTTTCTCGCCGATGCACGCCGATGGCATCAGTCCTAGAGAACCCAGTAGCCCCCCGCCGAGATCGCTGAGGATATCGCCGAACATGTTCTCCATCACCATGACATCGAAGTCGCGCGGCTTCAGGCACAACAGCGTGGCCGCCGCATCGACAATGACGTGCTTGACCTCCACATCCGGATACTCCGGAGCGATTTCCTCGACAATGGTGTTCCAAAGCACGCTGGACATCAGGACGTTGCTCTTGTGAATGTTGTGAAGCACCTTCTTGCGCTTTTGGGCCTCGGCGAAGGCCACGTGAAGGATACGGCGAATCTGTTCTTCATCGTACTCCAGGGTTTCCTTCACATACCGGCGGCCCTTGGCGTCCTTGCCCTCTTCCTTGCTTCCGAAATAAAGGCCGCCCACCAGCTCCCGCACCATCATGATGTCGATGCCGCCTTCCACGACGCGCGGTTTCAGCGGGGAAAAATGGGCGAGTTCCGGCGGAAGATACACGGGCCGGAAATTCGCGTAGGTCATGTAGCGCCGCCGCAGGGGAAGCAGCGCGCCGCGCTCCGGCTGTTCATTCACGGGAATCGTCTTGGACTCTTCGTGGCTCAAGCCGATCGGTCCCTTGAGAATGGCGTCGGCGTTATCGCAAATGGCCTTGGTTTCCTCGGGGAACGAGGCCCCATGGTCAAAATAGGCCCGCCCGCCGAAGGGGGCATACTGCAAGTCGAACGACACATTATACCGTTCGCCGGCGGCTTGCAGCACTTTAACCGCCTCCTTCGTGACCTCGGGGCCGATGCCGTCCCCTTCGAGCACCGCTATGGTATAGGCCGTGTTCATGGATCTCCTTTCCGCATGACATTAGTGGGGTTGGACGCAGGATTCCCTGCGTCTCCCGGGAATTCTCCGCTAGGGTATACCCAAAAGAGCTTCGCAGATCTCAATAGTAGAGGCGCGGAGCGAGTACTTGGTCAGCTCAACCGTGGGTGTGTACGGCGCTGAAGGCGCCATGGCGAGTAGTAATTATGTCCCCCACCGTCATCCCCGCGAAAGCGGGGATCCAAATCCCAAGAGCAGCACGTAACCGGTGGATCCCCGCTTTCGCGGGGATGACGGCGAGGGATACAATTACCCTGGGACTGCGCTTCGCTTGTCCCAGGCTACTCGCTATCGCGCCGCTGGCGCGGGTTTGCCCCACTATCCAATCAAGGCGTCTGGAATGGACTCTCCGGGGCTTCATCCGAAAGCCGTTCCAATTCGCGCTCCACCAACTGTTGGGCGGTTTCATCCAACACACCGGCCTCCAACGCTATTTCGTAATCCGCGCGCGCTTCCTCCGGGCGGCCCGCCATCGCCAGCATGCGGGCGCGAGTAACCCGGTAATCCAGATTGTCCGGCTCTTCCTCAAGCGCTCGGTCCAACACAGGCACCGCCGCGCCGGGCTGTCCCATGGCGAGATAGTTCTCGGCATGAATCAAGTGCAAGGTTTGACGCCGATCCTCGGGCACGAGCGGGTCGGCCTGGGCCAGCAACTGGTGGGTCACATCAAAGTTGTTGGTCTCTTGAAACACGATGGCCAGGTCAAGCAAACAATTGCCCAGGTCCTCTTCCGTCAGATGCCGGCGCTCCAAGTCGTACATCACGGTTTGGGCCATCCCGCGCAACTCCGTGGTCATGCCGCCGCCCATGAGCGAGAAGTGATACACCGACATCATGAATTGCCTGATCTCATCCGCGATCTCGCCATCCTCCGCCATGAGCGCGCGGATGAATCCATCGAAGGTCTCGCCAAAGGCCGCGGGCCAATCCTCGCCGCGCCGTTGCACGGTTGCCCGCGCCTCTTCAATAACCGCGAGTTCACCGTGGACGCGGGCGAGCGTAACCACGCCGCTCCACACCGCGGGCTCCCATGGGGCGGCCTCCACCGCTTGGAGCAGGCGCTGCCGCGCTCCCTCGCGATCGCCCCGCCCCTCGGCCAAGGCTTCCGCGATAAGGGCGTGCAAGCGTGCCTGTGTCTCCGGCGTCGTCCCGGCCTCCAGTTGGCTTTCCGCGACGCGGATAGCCGTCTCATGGCGCTCATGTCTCCGGGCGAAGTCCGTAAAGAACTGGAGCAGACTCTCGTTGCCTGGATCCAGGGCTAATCCACGGCTCAAGGCAAGCTCGGCCCGCGGGATTTCATCTAAAAGCACATAGGCCTCGGCCTTGATTTGATAGAGCTGGACCGGGTTGGGCGCGCCGTAACGCAACGCCCTTCTCAGGTGTTCAGCGCTCCGGCGCCACAGGGCCTCGGCCTCGCCATCCTCCAACTCTTCGACCATGGCGTCTTGGGCGCGATGCAAACCTTGCACCAATAGGACCCGGCCCAGGATTTCGTGCGCCTCGAAGAGATATTCCGAGAGATCCACCGCTCGTTGAGCGTAGCGCGACGCATCCTCCAAGTGCTCCCGGCGCCTCAACTGAGCTTCAGGGTGTTCATCCGGCTGGGGAGGCTGCATCCCTAGAACCATGGCGGTGTGGGCTAACGGCAACAACGTTGGCGGATAGTTTGGATTCTTGGCGTCCGCTGCCTTCAGGGCTTCAATCGCGGCCTCGGCCTGTTGGCGCCGGAGTTCAGCCGCGCCCTGTCGGCGCCGGAGTTCAGTCGCGCCCCGTTCGCGTGGAGGCCGCCAATCCCATGGGCGATAAGCCTCGGCCTCCTTGAATAGCTCCACCGCATGGTCATAGGCTTCGTGCGCCACGGCCGCGCGGCCGGTTTGCAGCGCTTTCTCGCCTTGGAATCCCCATGTGGCGAAGGCCGCCCCTGTTCCCGCCAGCGCAACGAGAGCCACCCGCCAGAGAAGCGCCTTACCACCCAGCCACGTGCTGGAGCGCGGACTCCGCTGTTCCAACACCAGTCCGTCGAGGCAGCCCGCGAAAACGAACAAGAACATGCCCGACACGGGGACGCGCAGGTTGAACCCGAAGAACGAGTCAACGGCGAACGCGGCGAAAAACGCCGCCAGCGCGATCCCAAGCCTGCGGGCCTGGGGATCCGTCTGGTTGCGCGCATACGAGAGGGCGTATCCCGCGCCGAAGACCAGTATCGCGATGTAGAGCGCCGCCGCGGGCAGGCCTCCCTCGACGCCCATCTCAAGGAACTCGTTGTGGACGTTCTGATTGTACATGCGCTCTTGGGCGAACCAGCGTTGTTCGTAATCGGTCCAGTACTCGGCATTGGCAATTTCGTAATTGCCTGGACCAAATCCCAGCACGGGCCGATCCATGATCATGTCCGCGGCGCCGTAGTAGCCGTTATAGCGCAACAGGAGAGAGCCGTCCACGGGATACACCTGTCCCGTCCGCTGCTCATGCCAATACACGCCCCCCGCGGCCAGTCCGCCCGCCACGATGGCCACCGCCGCCAAGCTGACACCCGCAGCCACCATGGGCCGCCGGGCGGCGCGAAACGCCACCCAGGCCAGCGCAACGACAAGCAGCGCCACGGCAAGCGCGACCCAGCCCGCGCGTTGCCCCGTGAGATAGAGGTGGCCACCACAGAGAATGAAAACCACCGCCCCGAACCACCGGAGTTTCGTGGTCAACAGATAGGCCGCGAACACCAACGCCAGGATGAGCGCGTGGGCCGCGTAATTGGGGTTGCCGAAGGTGGCGGGGAGTTGCTGGTACGCGCCCATCACATCCTCGCCCCAGGGGAACACATCGTACCCCCACCATTGGGCCAAGCCGTAGACCGAGGCGATACCCACTGCGCCGGCGGCGCACACAATCAGCCGGTGGACCTGAGCGGCCTCCCGGTACGCGTAGGCCGCGGCGAGGTACAGGATGAACAACGCCGCCCACCGGAGCACATACTGCAAACTATGTCCCCAATAGGGAGACAGCAGGGCGGACACCGTGTAGATCGCCAGTATGGCGAGCATGAGCGGCATGAACACAGGCGGACGTTGGAACGGACGCTTCTCCAGCCAAGAACCCAAGAGGGCCACCACGCCAAACCCAACCGCTCCCCACTGGATGAGCAAGGTTTTGATGGGACCGGCGGGCTCCGCCGTATAAGGGTACATGACCCACACCACCGCCGCGACAAACACGGGAAGAAGGAAACGAATCAGCTTCGCGCTAAGCGAATCCACGGCGGAGGTTATTTGCAGGGATGGATCGGGTTTCCGCGTTTTTTTTGCCATGAGATGCTACCGGAATGCCTTTGTTTAAGTGGAAAGCCCCTTATACGGGAGCGCGTCCCACGCTGAAATACCTGAAGCCGCGATCGGCCATTGTTTTCGGAGTATACAGATTGCGGCCGTCGAATATGACCTTGCGCCGCATCAATTCGCCCATGCGCTCGTAATCCGGCCGGTGGAATTCGCGCCATTCGGTGCAGATCACCAACCCGTCGGCCTGTTCCAGGGCATTGTAGGCTTTCGGAGCAAGCGCCACGCGATCGCCATAGTGCTGCCTGAGCCGTTGCCCAGCCGCGGGGTCAAACACCACCACCTCGGCCCCCGCTTCGAGCAGCGCATCGATGATGCGCAAGGCTGGCGCCCCCCGGATGTCGTCCGTGCGGGGTTTGAACGATGCCCCCCACACCGCGATGCGCGCCCCGGCCAACTCCCCATTATAAAACGTCAGAATGCGATTGATGAACCGGGTCAGATGCTCGCCATTCAACTGAAGCACCGCGTCGAGAAGACGGCACGGCATATCCTTCGCGCGGCCCATATGCGCGCCCGCTTCCACGTCCTTTGGCAGGCACGATCCGCCCAAACCCAGACCCGGAAACAGATACGCCTGCCCAATGCGGCTGTCGGCGGCGACTCCTTCGCGCACGCGGTTGATGTCGCCCCCGTGCGCCTCGCACAACCCCGCTAGCTCGTTCATCATGTTGATGCGGACCGCGAGCATGGCGTTGGTGGCGAACTTGGTCATCTCGGCGCTGCGGAGGTCCATCTCGATGAGCGGCTTGCCCGTGCGCAGGAAGGGGCCATAGAGTTCCTTCATGATCTCCATCACGCGCACATCCTCACAACCCACGATGATGCGATCCGGCCGGAGGAAATCGTCCACCGCCGCGCCTTCCTTCAAAAATTCCGGGTTGACCACTACGTCGAAGGGTTGGGACGTCAGTTCGCGAACCCGTTCCCGCAACCGTTCGGTGCTTCCAATGGCGCAGGTGCTCTTGTTGACAAGGATGCGGTATCCCGTCATGCTCCGCGCGACATCCTCGGCGGCGCGAAACACCTCGCTGTCGTCAATATTGCCGTCCTCTCCAATGGGCGTCCCCACGCAGATGAACACCAACAGTGTGTCCGCCACCGCCGTTTGCAATTCCGTGGAGAATCGAAGCCGTTCTTCTTCCACATTCCGCGTCACCAGCTCCTCCAAGCCAGGCTCATAAATGGGGAGCTTTCCTTCGTTCAGCATCGCGATAACCGAAGCGTCGCGATCAATACACGTCACTTGGTGGCCGTTTTCGGCCAACCCCGTGCCAACAACCAACCCCACATACCCCGTTCCGATAACGGTAATTTTCATCTATGCCACACTCCCAAACAGAAGCTCCCCAAAAACCATGCAAAGCGGCCGCATGTGCCGGCAAGATGCCGGCGCTACAGACCATTCCCCCTTCCGAAGGGGGTGGCCCGAAGAACCGGGGGATGTAAACACGCCCTATCCGGCGGTTAGGGGCCACGCCGCCAGACGCGACATGCTAGCAAGCGCCCCGCCACTTTTCAAAAAGCTGGTCCGGCGGCGGCGCTCGATGGGCGCAAAAGGCCTGCATCTGCTACACTCGCGTCACGTCACGCGAAAAGACATCCCCTAACCAAACGGAGTTACGCACCGATGACAATCGAAGTCAAGGAAACCTCCTTGCACGTTGTGAATATGTGGACCCGCATGCCCTTCAAGTATGGCATCGTCACGTTGACGGCGCTGCCACACCTGTTCGTGCGGGTGGCCGCGGAAGTGAACGGCCGCCTCGTGGACGGCGTCGCCGCGGACGGGCTCGCCCCGAAATGGTTCACCAAGGACCCGGACAAGGCCGTGGAGGACGAGCTGGCGGAGATGATGGGGGTCATCCAGGCGGCTTGCGCTCACGCCCAGCGCGTGGGCGCCGCCGAAAGCATCTTCGATTGGTGGCTGCAACTCTACCACGCTCAGAGGGAGTGGGGAAAGCAACGCGGCTGTCCCGCCTTGCTCTGGAACTTTGGCGCGTCGCTCTTGGAACGCGCCGCTCTGGACGCCTTCTGCCGGGCCTCCGAGATCCCCTTCGCCCAAGCAGTGCGCGACAACGCCCTGGGCATGCGGCTACGTGATGTCCATGGCGAATTCGCGGACTCCGCGCCACGCGATTGGCTGCCCGCGCAACCCACGCGGCGCATGGGCGTCCGTCACACCGTGGGATTGGCGGATCCCCTCACCGAGGAGGACATCGCCCCGGACGCCCGCGTGGAGGATGGCCTGCCTCAATCGTTGGAGGCGTGCATCCGTCAATACGGGCTGCGCTACTTCAAGATAAAGATCCCCGCCGATCCCGACACCGCCATCCACCGGCTCCGGGGCGTCGCCGACGTCCTCCAACGCGAGTGCGGCGCGTTCGCCTTCACGCTGGACGGCAACGAGTTCTTCAGCGGCATCG
>SKRY01000175.1 GCA_007118235.1 Candidatus Hydrogenedentota bacterium
CTTCTTGAAGTGAGCGAAATCCGCCCATATCAATATTGGAATGGTGCACAAAGAGATCCTTGCCGCCATCGTCGGGCACGATAAACCCATAGCCCTTTTCATCACTGAACCACTTCACAATGCCTGTCGCCACGTTCAACTACCTCCGTCCTAGGCCTCCATGGTACACTTGGCCGAGACCCTGAGCCTTGCCCCGACACAGTCACTGGTGGCGCCGCCTCCTCCGGGGCCAAGAGAAGACACCCCACTTATACCTTCCATTACACAATTTTTGACGCCAAATGTCAAGAGCCAAATCCGGCCAATCAGCGAGTAAGGCCTGTTCGGGAAAGGAACAAAGAAATGTCTTTTCCGCATACGCTTTTCACAACATCTCTCCAGGGCGGATACGCCCGTTGGCTTTATGCCGCGACACCTCTCCAGACGCAACGGCCATGCCCAGCGCTGGAGGCGCGAAGAGCAGCCCACTGAACTCCGTGGGTCCAATGTTGTAATTCGGCGGGCCCTTTGCTAGCATGGGTTCTTTCTGGGGGATGACCATAATGCGCCGACTTGTGGATAACTTGTGGATAATCCCTGGAATTTGGAATGGATGACCGTGCGCGCATGTCCGCCTCAGAAACCCTAACTCACTGTGAGCCTTGAACTTAGCCCATATTTCCGCCGACGCAGCGCATCTTGCGCCGATCGCGTAAGTCCTTATATGACAATAACTTATGCTTTTTCAAACCATCACGGGCAACGCAAAAAGACAGCCGGAATTCCATGTTCCACGGGCTGTGGGAAACTTCCCACAAGAGAGACGAATTACCGCGCCACACCAGCCCAGCGCTTGTGGATAATCACACGCGCCTCCGTGGAACCCTTGCTAAATGGCTCCTGGGGAAAACCATAGCCGGGATTGTGGAAATCAAGGGGCTTTTCTCCACAGCCCCCCCGGCTGCGTCAGTCGGACGCACGGACGAGGCACACGCCCGGTGGAATCACTGGAAAGAGCCGACAACTTATCCACAAGGCTTTTGCAGCGCCAAACCCCTGTTGGGTAAGGACTTAGGGAGTTCTCCACAGTTTCAACACGCCTTACTACGGTGAGTACGGTTTTTCTAGTTAATGGAATCCCATAAACACAACAAAAGGTTCAACCGACCTTCAAACGGAGCACCAAAGCAATGAAAATTGAGATATCACGGCAAAACCTTCTTGAAGCCATTAATAAAGTGAAGAGTGTGGTTCCCCCCCGATCGGCCTTGCCGATATTGTCTCATCTGCTGTTGGAGGCGGAGAGCGACGGCATATTACGCGTGTCCGCCACGGACTTGAAGGTGGGGATTGAGTGCCAAGCGCCATGTGAGGTGGAGGAGCCGGGAGCATTGACGGTTTCGTCCCAGCGATTGGCGTCCATCACGGGAGAATTGCCCGAGCAGTCCATTCGGATAGAACTAAGTGAAAGTAATATTATTAATTTGGAATGCGGGCGCATACGGACAAAGTTGTATAGCATGGCGCCGGATGAATTTCCGCCCGTGCGAAAGTTCGAGAGTGTCGATCCCTTGATTTTGAGTCAGAAGGCGCTGAAACGCCTGTTTGCCAAGACGTCGTTTGCGATATCGAAGGATCAAGCACGGTATACGCTGACGGGCTTGTTATGCGAGATTGGAAATGGCAAGATAACGGCTGTGGCGACGGACAGCCGGCGCATGAGTGTGTGTATGGATGAGCAGGACGTGCCGGAAGGTTTGAATCATCAAGTAATTATTCCAGGCAAGATGATTCAGGAACTGGAGCGCTTGTTAAGTGATGAGGGGGAAGTGGAGGTATACATTGATGAGACGCATGCCGGATTCGCGTTTGACTCGGGCCGGTTGGTGACGGCGCTGATTGAGGGAACATTCCCGCAGTATGATGCTGTTGTGCCCAAGAAGCATGATAAGGAAGCGCTTATTGACACAACGCAGTTCTTGGAGGCGGTCCGGCGTACGCGGACGATGACGAATGAAAAATGGAACTCGGTTCGGTTTTCCTTGGACAAGGGCGAAATGACGTTGAAGGTGGTAACGCCAGAGGTTGGGGAGTATCAAGAGGAGATAGAGGTGGAATACGACGGGGAGCCCGTCGAAGTGGCTTTCAATCCCGATTTCATCATGGACGTGGTTCGCCGGATTGAAGAGGACAAGGTGAGCTTTAATGTGAAGGATTCTCAGAATCCTGGTCTGATTAAGCCGCATTTGGAATCCGCCGAGGATACGTATTTGAATGTTATAATGCCTATACGTATCTAACGTTATCTGGAGGAGATCCTTGTTGACATTTGTTCGAAGCAAGGTATCGTGTTTGGGTAGACTTATGGGGTCCCGCGAGCGAGCGGGGCTCCTGGGTATTATGCTTCTTGCGCTCAGCCTGCGATTGTATAGGTTGGGCGCGTATGCATTTTGGCAGGATGAGGCGTATAACCTGTTGGTCTCGGAGAATCTGTTCGTCGCGGTGACGGAGGGGGAGTTTGTATCGAATAATCCGCCTCTGTTCTTCGCGTTGGTGGCGTTGTGGAGGATTTTGGGGTTTGAAGACTCGGAGTTTGGAATGCGGTTGCTTCCGGCTCTGTTTGGTACAGCCAGTGTGGGGATGATGTATGTGATCGTGCGGCGTTTCTATGGGACGGCCCCGGCGCTCATTTCCGCGTTACTCCTCGCTGTAAGCCCATTGCACGTATATCACTCGCAGGATTTGAAGGATTATATTCTGTTGACGTTTACTGGGCCGTTGGCTCTGTATTGCTTGTTTCGGGCGTGGGAAACCAACACGGGATGGGCGTGGACGGGGTATGGCGTGACAGCGGCGTTGGCATGCTACAGCGAGTTGTTTGCGGGACCGTTGTTGTTGGTTGGCAATATCTGGTTTTTGTGTTCGTTGCGGGGGTATCCAGGGCGATTAAAGGGATGGTTTGTCGCGAATGCGCTCGGCGCATTGAGTTTCGCACCTCAGCTTGGGATTATGTTGTATCGAGCCAATGTGATGTTGGTTGAGGGACAGGAGTGGTGGTTGGAAGCGCCGGGGTTTATTGATGTAGTGGTGTATATCAAAGCGATGGCGTTTGGTTATTCGGATTTGGAGCCCTGGGTGTATCTGGCGTTTACGTTCTTTGTTTCGCTGTGCATGGTGGGGGTGGTGCTGGCGTGGCGGATGAAATGGCGTGAGACATCGTTCTTGCTTGCCTGGATGGTTGGCGCGTTGGCGATTGTATTTGTGGTGTCGCATATCATTAATAGTATATTCTTGATACGCGCGTTGATAGCGTATGGGTTGCCGATGTTTGCGTTTGCGGGGGTTGCGTTGAGCAAGTGCGAGATAGCGCTATGGCGCTACACGGCCTTGACAGCGCTCTTGGGATTGGCCGCCATGCCATTGTATGAACACTATCAAGGGGAGTATCCGGTAAGTGAGTTCCCGCATCGGCCGGGGGTTCATCCGCCAAAGGAGTTCGATAAGGTGGCCGAATATATATCCGAGCAGTGGAGAGACGGAGATATAGTAATTCATAGTGGTCCAAATACATGGATATCTTTGTATTGGTATGGGTTAAGGGATAGAACCGGATATTATGTGGGAGTTCGCAGGGGTTTTCTTGAGTACTTCTGGGCTGGCAATGTTCCAACAACAGATAGAGATCTGTATCAAGGGATTTTCGCCCAGGCCCCACAAGGTCTCTTTGAAGGGAAAGGGCGTGCGTGGTTGGTCTTTACAGAGTGGGAGCGGGAGTATTTATCGGGTAATGCGCTGGACGTATGGAGATGGATGGATTCTAGGTTCACCCAAGTTGGCTATAAGGACTTCATGGGGATAGAGCTGTATGAGTATCAGGTGGAGGCGGACCCGGCCATCCGCACAGTACGCCGGGACTGCGATAATGGTGTGACGCGCTGGGTGGAATATGAGGGAGAAATCACCGGAACGCATGAACATAGGGATCCGGACATTGGTTTGATTCCGGCTCCCGTGGAGGACCGCCGGGGGAATTTGGTGGTGCGTTTTGAGGATGTGGGGGAAAATGCAGGTGGTGAGGAGCAACATTTCGGAGAGAGAGCATTCTCGGTTAGGAATAGAGGGGAGGATCCCGTTCGGGCCCGAATAGAAGTGCTTCCGAATGATGGGTTGTGGCGAGCGGCGAGTGCGTACCGGCGCGAACCCTTGTGTCGGGTTTGGAATGTGACGGGAATGAGTGTGGTGGGGGAAGGCCCGGAGGAGTGGCCAATAGCAGTATTGGGGGCGGGTATGGATGAAGGTATCGATGAAAAGGAGGCGTGGGCGCGTTTCTATTCGTTGAATCCTGGGCAATACGGTACGTGGATATATAGCAGGGGACGGCCATTGGAGGATGAAACGCGCCGGACGGATATTCGGATTGAGGCGAATGGGGTGGATATATCAACACCGATGCCAAGGAGTGGAGAAGAATACGGGGATTGGCGTTGGTTCCGGGGAGATGATATATCTATTGGTGAAGAGGAAGAATACCTGGACTTAGTATTAACGGCCATCAGAAATCTAGCGTTCGATACGAGTTGGTTTGATATTGGTTATATTGCGTTTATGAGGAAGAATTCGGAAGCAAACAGCGATATCTTGATGCAGTCGCCGGGATACGTGGAACTGGAACCCGGGGAAACGGTGAGTTGGCCGGTTTTCCTTGAGGAGGGTCGTTCACGGCTCGATATTTGGGTATACGAGAAGGAGAAAGATGGCAAGGCGTATTGGATTTTTGAGGAAGTGCAGTGATGGTGTTGCATGGAGAGCGCCGGATAGGGATAAGAGAGTCGTGAAGTGAGTGTGTTAAGCGGGACAAGTGGGCGTTATGGAATGACGCCCTTTTTTTTGGTGGCGTTGCTTTTTGTCGCGGCGGCTCCAACGTTTTGGCATCTCGTGGAGATTCAACAGGTGGATCTTCCGGAAGCGTCGGAGAATGCGGAACTCTATCAAGAAATTGAACCCGTTCTAAGTTACGGTGGTGAACGGCTGCGGGCGGGAGAATTTCCTGCTTGGAATGAGCGGCAATGGATGGGAGAGCCGTTTCTGGCGAATCCGGCCCATGGCGTGTTTCAGCCCTTGCATGGTTGGGCGTTTTTTGTGCCCAGGGAACGGGCGTTGGCGATCCATGCGTTCGTATCGCTGGTGCTCATGGGGCTGTTCTTTGTGCTTCTTGGCCGGTCGCTGGGTGTAGGATATCTTCCAGCCGTCATAGGGGCGCTGACCTATACATTTTGTGGGGCTTCAGCGGCGGCGATGTCGCGGCCTGACCTGGCTTCGGTGTTGGTGTGGAGTCCATTGTTGCTGTGGGCCATTCGGGAGTGGGTGCGGCTCGGGCGGCGAAGCATGGGGGTGTTGGCGGGTCTCGCGGGCGGGTTGATCCTGGTTAGCGGCTCTGTGGCGATGGCAATGGCGGTATTTGTGTTGGCGGCGCCTTATGCTGTTTGGGTGAGCACATTCCTGGCGGAGGAAGGGAGGCAAACAGGTCTCGCGGGAAGAGGCGCGGGGCTGGCGTTGGCGGTTGTCGTGGCCTGTGTGGTTGGGGCCGTGCAGTGGGCGCCCGGCATCTTGTGGATACTGGAAGGGCGGGCTGTGGAAAACGTGTGGAATGCCCGCGCCGCGGCGCAACTGCCGAGGACAGGAGAGGACCTTCTGACGCAAATCTTGTCGGCTACTCCGGGCGCGCTGCCTCGGATCGGATACGTTGGCGCCTTACCATTGCTGCTGGCGTCAGTAGCGGTGTTTCACAAGGGAGGCGGGCGGGACGCGTGGTTCTTCTTGTTCATGGGGCTGGTTCTGACGGGATTGGCGTTCATGGCGCCTTGGGGCGAGGCAAGCCGTCACTTTCCGTGGTGGGTGGCGGCTTATCCCGTTGTGCTAGCCGTGGCCGTGTTGACGGCCTTGGGGGCGGATCGACTCATTCCGGCTAGGCGGCACGTATATTTGTCGTCGCTTATTCCGCCGGTGATTCTGGTAATGTTTGTGTTTGTTGGGGTTTTTGTCGTGGCGGGCGCGCAGATCCGGGGATATCTAATCGCGTTTGCTGTGCTGACCATCCCGGCTCTGTTTGTGCGGCGGTGGTGGATGGCTCGTGGTGTGTGGGTGTGTTGGATGATTCTCCTGTTCGCGGATCTTACAGCGGCTAGCGTGAACGCGTATCTGCATCCTTTTCAAGATGGTGAGGTGAGACGGGAGCGGCTAGAGCGGCTGGCGGCTGTGGCGGAGGAGTATGTGGGAGACGGGCGGGTGTTTGTCGCCGCGCATCCCAATGATGTCGCGCTGCCGCGGAACATCGGGTTGCTGACGGGGCTTCGGGTGGTGAATGGGACGGGAGCGGGATATCCGGACGAACATGCGGCGTGGTGGAGACGTATACCCGGTCATGGCGCGGAGGAAGAAGGAGAAGACAACGACCTATTGCCTGGGGCGAGGCTGCTGCGGTATGCGGGCGCGCGCGTGATTCTGGTGGGACGAGACGCGGCGCTGAACGAGGAGGAGTGGGCGGAGGCGTTGCCGGGGCTGCGGGTGGTGGGGGGAGACGCGCTTACGGTGGCCTTGTTGGATGAGCGCGCATTGCCGTGGGCGACGTGGTATACGGAATGGGAAGTGGAGCCAGATCTTGAACGGACAGTGGAGCGAATGCTCGATCCGGGATTTCCTTTTGGCCGCCGGTGTATAGTGGAGGCGTCTCCAAGGGCGCCTGATGAGGACCCCGAATTCGTGACCGCGAACGGTGTGGACCCCGTCCCGGGAACGGCGGGCGGGAATGCATTCCGGATTGAAATACGGCAAAGGGATCCGGAACGTATCGTGCTGGAAGTGGAGAGCGGTTCGGAGGGCGTTCTTGTACTGGCGGATCAGTATGATCGCAATTGGAGAGCAGAAGCCAACGGAGAGCCGGTCCGCATCGTGCGAACCAATGGGATCTTTCGAGGAATTGCGTTGGACGCTGGAGAACATGAAATCGTGTTGGAATATGCGCCGCGTGCGTTACAAATAGGATTGTGGATATCAATAGTAGGGTTAAGTGTATTAGTTATCGCTGGATGGATTGGTGTCGCACGCGCTATATAGAACTACAGGGTATTGATAAATACTATAAGCGGAGTGTGAGTGGATACACATACGGATAAAGGTGTGATCCGGATTGGTCCCGCCGGGTGGTTGTATCGCGATTGGGAAGGCAAGGTGTATCCCCCCGGCATGCCGAGGTCCATGCATCCCTTGAGCCTGTTGTGCCGGTATTTTGATATAGTCGAGATCAATAGTACGTTTTATGCTCCGGCGCAACCACGAAATGCGGTGGTTTGGATGGAAAAGGTAGCGGACAATCCGGCGTTTCGCTTTAGCGCAAAGCTGTGGCGGCGGTTCACGCATGAAGCTGCCACAAGACTAACGGAAACGGATGTCGAGGCCTATTGCAACGGACTGGCTCCCCTGGCGGAGGGAGAACGCTTGAGCGCCGTACTGGTCCAGTTTCCCTGGAGTTTTCGGCGCACGGAGGCCAATCGGTTGTGGCTTGCGCGGCTGCTGGATACCTTCTCCATGTATCCGCTCGCCGTCGAGTTTCGTCACGCATCTTGGGATAGGCCCGAGGTATACGAAGGGTTGCTGGAACGCAACGTGGCGTTTTGCAATATTGATCAGCCGCTGTTTGGCGATTCACTTGCGCCAGGGGAAGCAGTGACGTCGTCGCTGGCGTATGTCCGATTTCACGGACGTAACAAGACGAATTGGTTCCGGGAGGAGGCCGGGCGAGATGAGCGCTACGATTACCTGTACACGGAGGAGGAATTGACCCCTTGGCTGGAACGCATCAAGCGCATGCGAGAGAAGGCCGGCGAGGTACTGGTGATCACCAACAATCACTTCGAGGGTCAGGCGGTCGTGAATGGGCTGGAATTGGCCCATGGCCTCAATAGGAAAACGCCACCGTTGCCGGAGAGCCTTGTATATGCTTGGCCTCGCCTACGGAAACTGATGAGTAAGGAATGAGGGACGCGAAATGCCTCAAGCAGCGGCGTCAAGCAAAGAGGCTCTGCAGACGATTTGGCGCATAACCGGCGCCATCGTGTTAGTCAGTCTGGGGATCGTAATCGCACGGGGGTATTTGGCCGGAGAACGAGAGGGGGTTCGTTTCGAGGAAGCCGTGGAGAGAATGCTCGCTCTCTATGATGAGGATCCCCAAGCCCGTAGGCCGGAAACGCGGGAAGCCATCGAGCGGATGGCAAACATAGCTCGGGAAGATCCCGCCAATGCCCCTGCGGAAGCCTATTTCGCGCTTGGGGTGCTTCTGGATGGGCAGGGGCTGCTTGAGGAGGCGGAGGCCGCATACCGCGAAGCGATTTTGCGGGACCCCGAGTGGGGCCGTTCGTATTATGGGTTGGGGGTGGTGCTTCGTCAGATGGAGCGGATTGAAGAGGCCGAGGACTCTTTGCGCCAAGCAATCGCGCTTGAGCCGGGGTGGAGCCGGGGACATAATGGACTCGCCATTCTCCTGCGGATGACCGGCCGAATGGAGGAGGCGCGGGAACGGGCGAAGCGGGCGGTGGAACTCGCGCCGAATAATGTGGCGTCCCGGAACAACTACGGAAATCTGCTGGTGCGTCTTGAGCGGTACGATGAGGCTGTGGAACAGTACCGTGTGGCGATTTCCGTGGCGCCCGATCACCCAGCTCCCTACTACAACTTGGCGTGTGTGAGTAGTCTGCAGGGAAACCATGAGGCGGCCTACGAGTATTTGGGGCAGGCCATCGCGTTGGACCCGGTATTCAGGGAACAAGCGCTTAAGGACGCCGATTTGGACGCGATTAGGGATGAACCGGAATTTCGAGCATTGGTGTATGATGAGGATGAGTGAGGTGTGAGGAAATAGGCGGACAGGACGCGCCGCGACAAGGACATCCCCCTGAACAGTCTCGCCGTGAGAGGTTCAAGGGGATGTCTTATGTTTGAGAGGCGGGGTCAAGAATCCGGGTCATGTTGACGGATAAGTTGCGCGAGGGCTTCCGGGGCCGACCGCAGATTGGCGGCAAGGACATAGAGGATGATAAGGAAATGGGGAACGGTCACGGCGAGTTCGATACGGAAAAGGGCCATACTGGTGGGGGCAATAGGCAGAATGAGTGCGAAGGGTATGGTGGCGGCGAGGGCGGCATAAGGGATCCGGTGAACGGAACGGCCCGTTATGACGCGGCAGAGATTGGTAAGGCGCAGAAGATAGAAGATGATCACAAAGCCAGCCATGGTCCAAAGGCTTCCCTGGACGCGTGACCACAAGAGATAGACGTCATGCGGGAAGAGCTGGCTTATTTGCTGAATCCAGTCAGGCAACATAGAGGCTTACCGTACGGGGCTGTTGAAGGGCCGGAAGGGGTTCCACGTGGAACCTGAAGAGGAAAAAATGAGCGCGGCATGACCGTCTGAACCGGTTTACACCATGAGAGCGCGCGAAAATACTCATGAAGCGACGGAGTCCACGCGCGAGACGCGGCGTATAAGACGGTAACCCCGCCAGAGATAGAAAGCCGCAATCCATTCGACCGTGATCCACACCACGCCGGCGATGCGAAGATAAAGACCCACCGCATTTCGCAAGGCGCCGAACGCTTCGTGCGTGTGAGCAAAGGTTTCGGCCGCTTGTTCCGGCGCAAAACCGTGGATTCGCATCGCCGCCGAGGCAGGCGCCGCCAGAACAAGCGCCGCGCCCAACAATAGCAGGCTCAGGGGAGCCCCATTTGTTAGGGAGGGACGTGCGATGGAACCATGTCGCACTGGGCTGAGCGCCCTCCGGAGGCCAAGATATACATGCCGGCCATGATATACAATCGCGGCCTCGAGGATAACCCATATCGTGATGAATGCACACCACACAAGAGCGTGTGTATACGCCCACCGGGCATAAAGGGCGGCGATAGCGTCCGGGTGGGCCGAAGTCTGTAAAGCGGCTTCAAGCGCATCCCGGAGGGGATAGAAATAGAATCTAGCGCCAATGAGGACGCACAGCAGAAGAAAGCCTGCGATCCATCGCCAAAGGCGCCGTCGAAAGGCAGGCGAAAGACAGGGTACGGGTTCGCTGGGCCGATGTTCCACGTGGAACCTGGCCAACAAGACGAGATAGAGAATACCGAGTTCAGCGGCGATCCAGAATAAGCCGGCAGCCTCAACCACGAGATCACGGGTCCAGAGACGGCTGGCGAGTGCGAGTGCTTCTTCGTATTCGGGAGTCATAGGGATAGTTGGTTAGACTGTGGTTGAGTGACGAGCCTCATTATTGCGGTTCGAGGCGCGAGAAATCAACCGGATTGAGGATTAAGGGATGGAGTGCAACAGTTCTTGGGGTGGCGCGTGCATTAAAGGATATACGGGTTACTCCTTGGGGGGCGTTATGCGGTATAGGGCGCCGCGCCGCAGGCCTTCCCGGCTCCACGCATCCTTTATAGGTTCCACGTGGAACCCTTCGCTTCTCGCTTCCAGCCCCCAGTTGAACTGACACAAATACACTCCGGTTGGAGGTAACTGCCGCAGAATCGCCTGAAACACTTTCCGGGGCTGCTCCACGGCGCGCGCGGTCACTATCCGCACTCCTTCGAGGTCCATCCCTTCGGGGTACATTCCTTGCACCACATCCGCATCCGGCACGTTCAATGCGCCCAGGACCTTGCGAAGAAAGCCCGCCTTCCTCTGGGAGCGTTCAACGAGCACCAGGGCTACCTCGGGCAAGAGCAGCTTCACGGGCACAGCCGGAAAGCCTCCTCCGCTACCGATATCCACCCAGACCGATTCGCCATTGGCTTCCCGCCGAATGTGGGCGGCCAAGCTCAGCGAGTCGGCCATGTGACGCCGCCACAGTCCGGGAATATCGCCGGGCGCGACTAGACCAGCATACGCGTTCCATTGCTGGAGAAGTTCGAGATAGCGCTCCGCGGCGTTCACGAAAGTCTTGATGTTCCCAAAGCCATCGGCAAGGAGTAGGCTTTGGATTTGTTCAAGCCAAACTTCATTGTCCGGCATTCGAGTTACCTTCCGTAAGTCTTTGATCTTACCATGAACCACATGCTGACGACCGGGGATGGACAGTTCGCCACTCCCCCGCGTGTCTCCGTGTTCTGAACCTAAGTTGACATACCCAACGCGGCATGGTATTGTCTATCCTTGATACATGTATCTAATCATGCCCTGGAGGTCCCCGTGAAGTATCTTGTGTTGCTTGGCGACGGGATGGCCGACTATCCCCTCGAATCCCTCGAAGGCCGCACCCCCCTTGATGTTGCGGCGACCCCCGCCATGGATACCGTGGCCCAACGGGGGGTATCCGCCCAGTTCTCTCCCATCCCAGAAGGATACCCGCCGGGAAGCGACGTAGGCAACCTCGCCGTGTTCGGGTACAATCCCGCGGAATTCTATACCGGGCGCGCGCCGCTGGAAGCCGCCAATCAGGGCATCGAAATAGGGCCGAATGAGGTCGTCTTTCGATGCAATCTGGTGACGCTTGACGACGGAGCCATGGCGAACTTCACTGCGGGGCACATTAGTTCGGGGGAGGGCGCCGAACTAATCGACGCCTTGAACAGCGCGCTAGCCGATCTTCCCGTGCGCTTCCATCCCGGGGTGGGTTACCGTCACTTAGCGGTGGTCGCGGCGTCCCGCAACGAGTTGGGCGGACTGCTCCAAGTGAAATGCACGCCCCCGCACGACATCTCCGATCAGCCTGTCGCGCATTACTTACCCGAGGGCGATGGCGCGGCCGTATTGCGGGCCATAATGGAGCGGAGTCAAACCGTGTTGGACGGTCATCCCGTGAACCGCGAGCGGGAGGCGGCGGGAGATCCCCCAGCCAATTCGGCGTGGCTTTGGGGGCAGGGCGGGGCGCCTGTCCTTCCATCCTACGCCGAACGGTTTGGTCTGTCCGGGGCGGTCATCAGCGCGGTCGACTTGGTCAAGGGCATAGGGCGGGTTGCGGGGTTGGAGGTGATCAATGTGCCGGGCGCCACGGGATATCTTGACACGGACTACGCCGGCAAGGTGGAAGCCGCCATCCAGGGCTTGGAGAACCACGACTTCATCTACCTCCATGTGGAAGCGCCTGACGAAACGGCCCACCAAGGCCGCGAGGACCTGAAAATTCAGGCCATCGAGGATTTCGATCGTCATGTGGTCATGCCCATTCTGGATTATGTACAACGCCAGAAGGAAGCGCGCATCCTGGTCGCACCGGATCACATAACCGCGATCAGTACGCGCACCCATGCCGCCGGGCCGGTTCCATTCGCCATGTGCGGGACCGGCATTGAGGCCAATGGCGCGCGGCGCTATTGCGAGATCGAGGCGGATCGCTTTGGATTGCTCTTCCCGGAAGGGCACAGGCTGGTTCCCTTCTGGCTCACCACGGCGGTGATTGATGCGGATGCCTTGTCTGGGGTAGGCGTCTAGTACACGATTTCTCTCCTCCTTGTCTTATGTAAGTACACACATGTAACTCTGTGTGTCTATATGCGCAGTTAGGTGTTTAGGTTATGACAAAACATATCGAAATATACGACGTCACGTTGCGCGATGGCGCTCAAGGGCCAGGGGTCAAGTTTTCCGCGGAGGACCAGATTCGGGTCGTGCAAGAGCTTGACGCCTTCGGCGTGAATTTCATCGAAGGAGGCCAACCGGCCTCGAATCCCAAGGCGGCGGACCTGTTTCGCCGGGCCAGCGATCACGCCGGCCGGGCCAAGATGGCTGCGTTTGGCAGTACGCGTCACCCGAAGTCCACGCCGGAGGAGGACGCGAATCTCAAGGCGCTTCTTCTTGCCGAAACGGATATTATTACGATTTTTGCGAAATCCTCCCCCTTGCACGCCAAGGAGATCCTGCGCGTTTCCCTGGACGAAAACCTCCAGATCATCGAGGATTCGGTCCGGTTTCTCCGCGAACAAGGCCGCCGGGTGTTCTTCGACGCGGAGCATTTCTTCGACGGGTATTACAGCGATGCGGAGTATGCCTTGACTGCTCTTGAGCGCGCCGCGGGCGCGGGCGCCGAAGTCTTGATTCTATGCGACACCAACGGCGGCCGCTTACCCTGGGAGATCGGCAAGGCCACGGAACAGGTCCGAGGCCGCCTGCCAGACGCCAAGATTGGCATTCACACGCACAACGACAGCGGGTGTGGCGTCGCCAACACACTGGCCGCCGTTCAGGAGGGGGCGGTGCATATTCAAGGCACCATCAACGGATACGGCGAACGCACGGGCAACGCGAATCTCTGCACAATCATCCCGAATCTGCAACTGAAGATGGGGTATGAGGTCGTGCCTGAGGAACAGTTGGCCCGATTGACGCCCATGTCCCATCTCGTGGCCGAGTTGGCGAACATGGTTCCCCGCGATGCCGACCCCTTCGTGGGGCGCGACGCTTTTACCCACAAGGGAGGCATGCACGCCGACGCGGTCAAGAAGCTGAAACGCAGCTATGAACATGTGGACCCTGTTTCCGTCGGCAATACCACGCACGTTTCCGTGAGCGAGATGGCCGGGCGCTCCAGCCTGCTGGAGAAGGCTCGCGAGTTCAACATCGAATTGAAGCGCGACACCCCCGAGACCCGGCGGATTCTCGAACGCGTCAAGGACCTCGAGAACGAGGGATACGAATTCGAGGGCGCCGACGCCAGTCTCGAACTCCTCATGCGCAAGGCGATCGGGCATTACCGCACCTTCTTCTTGCACCGCGGATTCCGGGTGAGCGTGGAACAACCCGACGCCGAGGGCCGCAACACGTTGTCCGAGGCCACGCTCAAGGTGGAGTTGCCCAACGGTCTGCTCATGCACACCGTGGCCGAGGGGGAGGGTCCCGTGGACGCCTTGAACAATTCGCTTCGAAAGGCCCTTGATGACACGTACCCCGAGCTGAGCGAGGTGCATCTCGAGGACTACAAAGTGCGCATCATTGATGGGCGGGCGGGAACGCGCGCGAAGACCCGCGTGCTCATTGAGTCGGCGGATGGCGCCGCGTCATGGAGCACGGTGGGGGTTTCCGAGAACATCATTAGCGCGTCGTACTGGGCCCTCGTGGACAGCATTGAGTACAAACTGCTGCGAGCCAGGGGATATTTGGAATAGCGCCGGGATTCGCCCCTGCGGCATGGTGAAACATGCCTTCCCTCCCTTTTTGAGTAAGGCGTAGGGAATGTGACTTTTGGAGTGTCCGAAGATCTTTTGACAGTCCACGGCTCCTCGCTTGCTACGTAAACTTCCAGTAATAAAGTCTCTCAGCTCTTTTGGGAGAGAGGTGTTAGGCGGCGTTCAACGTGCAAAAGACCTCTTCAGCGTATTGTATCGCGCTGGCGTAGATGCCGGCTAGTTCCTTTTCCGCGATATTGGCTTGAGAAGCGAGCATTTGAACCCCGGCCCAGTCCCCTTGCTCGTAGGTCAGGATCAGCTCAAGAACCGCCCGAAGTGGGTTGAGTTCCCCACACAGCGCCTTCCGAAGATCCTTGGCTATTGGTAATTCCGCAGCCATCTCTCTAATGGGGCGTCCAAGCATGGCGTCAAGAAGAGAGAACATACCGAGGAGAAACAAGTCTCCGGCTCGGTTGGCCAGCTTGCTTCTTTCGGCAACGAGTTCAGCGAACCGCGCCCGAATAAGCGCTAGACGCAATAGCTCTTCCGGCCGGTCCCCCGCCAAGTGACCCAAGGTCATTATCGTGGCCCACTTGCGAATCTGATCTTCTCCCAAATAGGCCAAAGCATGTTGGAGTGAGTGGATCTCGTGTCCCAGACTAAAGACTGCCGAATTGACGTATCTCAGTAGTCTGAGGGAGAGGGACACATCGCTCTGAACGAGATTTGTGAGATTGTCATAACTCATCTCGGGCGAATTGACTTCTTTCAGCAGGCGCAGATAGTGTTGCTTATGGGGCGGAAGCTCCTTGCGGCTGACGATGACGGGCTTGCTGAAGAAGAAGCCTTGGAACAGGGAACACCCAGCTTTCTTGCTATACTCAAATTCGCGCTGAGTCTCCACTTTCTCGGCTAGTAGTACGGTTTTCGTCCCTTGCAGCCTTTTAGCCAAGGCCGCCACCTCGGAGGGGGACGATTCCAGCAGGTCCACTTTGATGATATGCGCCAATTCAATTAGGGGCATATACTTTGGAGCAAAGACAAAATCATCAAGGGCGAGTTGATAGCCATTAGCGGCGAGGCGGCGGCAAGCGTCAATCACTGCCTCATTCGGCTCAATAGTCTCCAACAACTCAATGACAACATTGTGTTTCGGTAAGAGAGTGGCGGCTCCGTCAAGAAGAAGGCGTTCCGTGATGTTGATGAATGCCTTGGCTCTGCCGACCAGAGTCTCAATCCCGAAGAGTAAGAAACTGTCAGCGATCAACTGCGAAGTCGCGGTATCCCCATTCGTGGCCTGAAACAAGTTGTCCATACTCGAACGAAACAGGAGTTCGTAGGCGTAAACCTCCTGTTGCGCGTCTAGAATGGGTTGCCGCGCGATGAAACGTCGGTGATCTTCCATGGCTGCTTCGCTATCCCCCGTTAAAGGTCGGCAAGTCTGACGATACCATACTCCGCGCGAAAATGGTATTCACGCAATTCTTGTGATCGGCGAAATGTCCTCTACATCCCTTGTGGGGACAGTTGTATGGGGTGCTGCGCCAAGCTTACTTCGCGAACGCGGCGAGCACCTCTTCGAGGACTTCCCCTAGTTTTTTGCCGGAGTTGGCCCCACTGACGTAGCGCGTGGCTCCCGCCTCCATCAGCGCCCTCTTCTCGGTCTCATCGGACGGTTCACCCTCTCGGAACACAACGATGGGTACATTAGTCAGAGAACGGTTCTCTCTCACCAATCGGCAAATTTCGGTACCAGGTAGAACCCCTTCGGCTGCGGCCACAAATACAGCGGGCCTGTGCAAACGCAACTGGAAGAAAGCGTCCACCGGATCCTGGGCTACTTGCAGTTCGAAACCAAGTCTTTCCAAAGCAGCAATACAAGATTCGTCAGAACGGTTTTTGGGGGCGAGCAAAAGGATTCGCTGTGTGGAGGGCGGGGTGTTGCGAAGCCGTTCCAAGGTAGAACTCACAAAGAACTCAATGTCCGCAACGGTATCCTTATCGATTGCCTCGCCAAAACAACACCCCACTATCACCGCCTTAGGAGTAACACGAACACTGCGCACGAAGGAACGGACGGCCTCAACACGCCCGCCATCCGGCAACTCAAACGAAACCTCCAGTTCGGTATCCCGTTCTATTTCGGTATTGCTGGGAAGTTCGACCGAGTAACCGCCCCGGCTTAGATCGTTGACAACGCCTTCTGCCTCGCCACCGCCGGCCACCCACACCATGCACGGCATACCGACGGGGACACGCTCGTGCTGCCGAACCCCTACATACTCAACGCTATCGGGCCAGTTCAGCTGTAGATGGGAAAACAGGCGGCTGCTTTGCCAATAGCGAACCGTACTGACGAAACCACAAGCCCTTCCTTCCGCAATAAAGCGCACGGCCACATTCTGGCCTCGTTCGAGGCGTTTGGAAAGCTCGGAAACTTCCGACAGGTCCAGTAGCACGTAAACGCCGCGGCTCCATCCCCGAATGGGTGTACGATATCGGGCGCCCGATTTCCGTTCAGGCTCGAGTTCGATGATGGCTGGCGCGTCCACTTGAAAGAACGCTTCAATGTTATTGCTCTCCCGGCTCATTTGTGTCTCCCCCTGAAGAAACGTTCACGTACCTCTCCACTGAGCCCCAAAACGACACTTCTTGTCGGCTGCGGGACCACACACCCTACCCCAGTATTCTACCTTATTCGCTTTATAGCATTATTATCATTTTATAATTAAAAACTACAATCTTAGAGAGGCGCGTTATTAAAATCATTTAAAAAAGGGGTTATGCGCTTTTTCGATGGCGACGGTGGTGGCGGGGCCGTGTCCTGTATAGATTTCGGTTTCGGGGGGCAACGTGAAGAGCTGTTCCTCAATGCTATTGACAAGGCTTCGGGCGAGCGAGGCGGAGGCCGTTCCGCCGATGGAACCCGCGAACAGGGCGTCCCCCGAGAACACCACGCCGGGAAACGCGAGGCTGATCCCGTCGGGTGTGTGGCCGGGCGTTTCCAGCACCGTGCCCGCCCAACGGCCCACTTTCACGATGCCGCCTTGCCGCACCACCTGCGCCTCGCAGCCGCCTGTCTCGGCTTGATAGGCGTAGACAGGCGCCGGGTGGCGCTCCAACACATCTCTTAGCCCGTCCGTGTGGTCGAAATGGTCATGGGTAATGAAGACGCCGGTGAGGCGCAATCCCTCGCTTTCGAGGACGGCGTCCAATCCCTCGGGGTACTCCCCCGCATCCACGAGCAGCGCCTCCTTGGTTTCGCGGCATCCCAGAAGAAACGCGTTGGCCTCGTTCACCGTAAGCAAGAAATGGGCGAGGATCATTGTTTCACCCCTTTGAGGTTGGCGTTCTCGAAGTTGCCCTTGCCTTCCGCGCCGGTGAAGTCGGCCTCGGCGAGGTCCGCCCGGCGGAAGATGGCGCGCTGGATGTTGGCGTCCACGAAACGCGCCTTCCGGAAGCTGCTGTTACCTGGCCGGCTGTAATAGAGGTTCGCGCCGGTGAAGTCGGCCTCGTCCCCCTCCGCGCCAACGAGATTTACGCGTTGCATGTTGGCGCCGCGCAGATTGGCGCCGGTCAGATAGGCCCCGCCAAGTACGGCCAGCTCAAGGTTGGCCTCTTCGAGGTTCGCGCCGCATAGCGAGGCCTCGTCCAGGAACGTATGATTCAGGTCCGCGCCCTGGAGGTTGGCCTCGTCCAATGTGGCGTGCGACAACCGCGCCCAGCTCAGGTCAACGCCCGGCCAATCCACGCCCGACAAGTTGGCCCCCACAAGCCACGCGCCCTGGAGGCGGCCGGGTGTAAGCGTGGCCACGTACCCCGCCTTATCGCCGAGGTGGCTCCAGCAATGACTGGCGCCCGTTAGCGCCATGCGGTGGCAGCCCTCTGCCTCGCAGGGCGCGGGCGCAAAGTGCGTACACGTCATCAGAAATCGTCCAATCCGGTGATCTTCTGTTCAATCCAGTCGCCGTAGCGGGACAGCTCGCGCACGCTCGACCGGACGTCGGCTGGCGTAACCGTGCTGGTTAAGTAACAATTCAATAGAATGAAGTGTTCCGTGCCCTCGTATTTGGCCACCGCCAACGCGCCCAGCGGAAGGTTGCGGTTGGCCCGGAGGGCCCAGCGGTAGGCGTCCGTCCGGGCGGGACCGCACACGGTATAGACGCGGATGAGTTCGGTCCCGTCTTTTCGGGTGTGGGGCTCGACATGCACGACCTGGCGCCGGTTGTTCGGGAGGGCGCAGTTCACGACATAGCGGTTATCCTTGCGAGTCGCGCTGTACGCGCCGGGGTCGTCGACGGCCAGCATAAGCTCGTCCAGCGTGTATTCGGCGGACTCGCTCCGGGTGCTGTCGCCGTGCGCGTAAACCTCGATTTCCTCCAGGGCTCGCTCGACGGCGTTGCGTACGTCCGTGTCCTCATCGCTGGAGTGCTCATGCAGTGTCTTGAGCGCCGCCAGGGCCAGTTGGCCAAGGACCTCGGCGGCGTCCCGGCGATCTGTCCAGCCCGCCTTGGCGTTGGCGAGTGTTTCGGCCCATTGCTGCACGGTTTCATTTGGCGCGGCATTGTTTGACATAATATCTCCCTTCCATACGTGGCGCCCATTGTAATCAACGAACCCGCGCGGTTACAACATACAGCGCCGGCGCCGCGGGCAGGGAAGATCACCGGCTATCCACGTGTTTTGTAAACACTAGGTCAATTGAAGACTAACCCAAGGAAAGGAACTTCAGAAATGCAGTATTTCCGATACGTTTTAGGTGCGTTGGCTGTTGCGGCATTGGCGCTAGCAGCGGGCCAGATCGTGCTCGATTCGGTTGGCGCCGAGGACGAGCCCGATCTGCAAGTGGGCGACAAGGCCCCGGAGGTCGCGATCGCCGAATACATCCAGGGCGACCCCGTGCGCATCCATCCCGAGGAGGATGAAGAACAGGGGGAAACGGACGAGGAAGCCAAGCGGCCTATCCACGTCGTCGAATTCTGGGCGACCTGGTGTCCTCCGTGCCGGGCCGCGATTCCGCATCTCAACGCGCTCCACGAGCAATACAAAGACGACAAGGTGATTGTCGTCGCGGTCACCAACGAGGATCCCGATGACGTCAAGCCTTTCGTGGAAGACCGGGGCGACGAGATGACGTACACCGTGGCGATCGACGACGAGACGAAGACCGGCCGCGCCTACATGGAAGCGGCGCGCGTCCGGGGTATTCCCTGGGCTTTTGTCGTGGATCGCGAAGGCGTGTTGGTGTGGCATGGGCACGCCATGCAAGTGGAAACGGGCATAAAGATCGCGCTGGGTGAGGAAGAAGAGGACGCGTGATGACACGCGGTTTAGTTGAACAATAGCTCTATAAGGATGGCCGGTGCGGCGTGGCGCCTACAGCCCGCTCCCGGCCATCCTTTTGTGGGCATGATATGGATTTCTTCACAGTGCTTCACCGGTAAGAGAAGGAGGACGCGTTATGTTACACCACCACCTTGTATCGAAACACACGCGCGCCGTCATGGCGCTCACGCTATTGGGTCTTGCGGGCCTGTTCCTCGCGCAAGGCGGGATGGTTCGCGGAGATGTGGAAGAAGAACACGGCTTGGCTGTCGTGTGGACAAGCGGCGATCCGGATGTGGCGCACCGTATGGCCCTTATGTACACGCACGCCGCGAAGACCCAGGGCTGGTTTGATGAGGTCACCCTCATTGTGTGGGGACCTTCCCAGCGTTTGCTTGCCGCCGATAAGGACATCCAGGAGAAGGTTGACGAGATGGCCGGCGACGGGGTCATAGTGGAGGCCTGCATCGTATGCGCCGAATCCTACGGCCTTGTGGAAAAGATCGAGGAACTTGGGTTTGAGGTGAAAGGGATGGGCGCTCCCCTTAGCGATCACATTAAAGGCGATACCCACGTCATCACGTTCTGAGGATGTGGGTGATCTTGAGCGATCCGCGGTAGACATTGCGGATGGTGAAAGCGCCGGAGCCAAGGGCGGCTCCGGCGCTTTTTGGGGGTGGGCAGGCGCCCAAGAGGCGAGAGGCCGTCAGGTTGCGCCAAGCAAGGGATCCACGGCTTCCTGGAGGTCCGCCAGCGTGATCTCCTCATCCCATTGAACAACCAGGTCTCCCTCTTGATCGAATATCACGGTCACGGGAAGCGCGCCGCGAAAATCGATATCCAAGGCTTCCGCCACATCGGGCGGTTGAATGCCGTCCATCACATACACGTGGAAAGGGATATCCTCATCCGTCATGTATTCCAGCACGTCATCAATGGTCCGCGGGGCGTCCGCAGTGACGCTGATGAAGGTTACATCGGCATCCGCATAGGTCTCGTAGAACTCCACGAGATAGGGCATCTCATTGAGACACGGCGGACACCACGTGGCCCAGAAATTAATGACGGTCACCGTGCCATCGGCATCTTCCACCACCTGGGTCAGGGCAGCGACGTCGACCAAGGTTACGCGCTCGTCCGCGAAGGCTTCATCGGCCTCGCCGTTGTCCGGTTCCTCGGGCTCGGGTTCCGGCTCCGGCGACCCATTGTCACCATCGCCGTCCAGTTCCAGCGCTTGTTCTTCGGCATCGTCTTCCGGTGGCGCTTCCGTGGCTTCGCACCCCAGAAACATCCCGCCGCCAAGGAGCAACAGCATGGTGAACCATACAGCGGGTCCCCCGCCGGGGACCCGCCGCGTAATGCGTGATTTCGCTCTCATAACCACCTTTCAGCTCCGCTCACGCTCGTTGGACAACCGCACCAGAATAGGGCAGCGACGCGGAGTCTTCCTCTTCGCCGTTGTCATCGTAGTCTTCCTCTTCTGGTTCCCCTGGCGCTTCGAGTTCGATATCCTCAAAGTCCTCCGGCGCCTCACATCCCATCATGGTGGTGGCCAGAAGGAACAGAAGCAAGGTCATCCAAACAGCGGGACCCACTGTGGGAACCGGCAGCGCGACGGAGCGTGTGCGTTCATGCATGAGTCTTCTTCTCCTTACCGTTGTTGATTGGTGATGCTTTCTTCACTGTCTCTAGCGGTTGATCGTGCAACCCCACGCGTTTACTTGAGCTAACTCGACCTCTTCGCCCGCCAGCAGTTGGCGAAGGGCGTTGGCGACGTAGTTCGTCTCACCGGCTTCTCTGGGCACATCCCGATCGTCAAAGGCGCCGTGATACTTCAACACCATCATATTCTCGGGATCCCGGTTATCCACAATGTACACCTCGGGCGTGCGAGTCGCCCCGACCAAGTCCGCGTATTGATGGCCCACGTCGCGCAGAATGGTCCGGTTCAGCTCCATTTCCGCCGCGTACTCAAGGATGCGCTCGGTAGGCATGTTGTCGTGGGGGTTGATCCCGTAGAACACGACTTCCTCGTAGTCCTCGAAATCCTCGACCAACGCATTGAAGTGGGGATCGGAACCCACAATCCATGGACAATGGTTACACCGGAAATAGACAACCACAAGCTTCTCTTCCAGCTCCGAAAGGGTGACCTCCTCGTCTTCCGTGCCGACAACCTTTAGGGTGAAGTCAGGCATCTGCCCGCCGATCTCCACCTCTCCGAGTTCATCGGCTAGGGCGCCGCCGCAGCTGAGCGTGAATGCGACAGCCAGTGTTCCCGCGAGCCAATTCCACTTCCTCGTGCTCTTTCCGTACCGTGTCAGCATTGTGTATCTCCTTTTTCTGTTGTTGTGCAGCCCCCGCCCTGTGCGCGAGCTGTTTCCCAAGGTTAGGAACCCCCACATCCGATGGATGGCTCCAAGGCCGCCAGACGTTCCCTGTCCAGTCAGCCTGTTGACGCCAGCACAACCAGAACAATGTTACCCTATCCCGCATTCCCCCGTATTGAAAAAGCGCCGCCTGTCCTCAATCCCGATGTGTAACGGGACATGTAGGGCAAGCGGCGCTTCGGGGGGCAAAACGATGGGCCGTAAAGGCGGCGCCAGTAGAAGAAGCCTGGAATTCAGGGCGGAACAGCCATACCGCCCGTTGCAGTGATATATTCCGCCTGTCATCACTCTCCTCCGCTGGCGACTTGGAGCGAAAGGCCACCCACGGCGCTTCGCCGCCGTGCCGCATGAACCGCTTTCTCCGATTAATTCGCATGGAAACAACGAAGTCTCTCCACGCAGGGTTGACACTTGGAAGGCGGCCTTGCTACTGAACCATCGTTTGGGTTACATACAAAAAACAGAAGCCCGGCCCATCTTACCGGGAGTTACGGCGAACTCGGACGGGATATCATACTGGCGGGAACCCATCCCGCTGGATTACAATGGGGTTATGGGGATTCGGAGTCCCCGGGAAGCCATGTGGTGTGACTTCGGTAATCGCTGGAGGAACCTCGGCCAAGGCGCGAGTCTGTCTCACGCACATCCGGGCCTGAAGCGTGATTACTATAGGTTTGCCGCCAACGTTGAACAGCCGAACGCCATGGCCGCGCGTGGCTCCCGTGATACACGCTGGAGGTTCCTTTGACTTGCAGGCGTGCGTTTTGCTACTCTTGTGGCTTCCCGCCTGCCTACCCTACGAAGGGGGTGAAGACCATGAGTAAGCTCAAGATTTCCGTGGCGCTCGTGGCCGAACAGGATGTGACCGTTGACGTCGAGGCCCCGGTGGCGGAATTGCAACCCGAGGGCGCGCCGGGGGTTCCGCTGGAGTCGGTGCGGGTTCGCGGCTCCTTGGCGAAATTCGAGGATGGGTATATGTTCCGGGGCGAGGTGTCGGGCACGTACCATCACGCCTGCGATCGCTGTCTGGCTGCGGCGGAGCATCCTTTTTCCCGCGAGGTGTTGTGGGTTTTCGTGGAGGGTTCGGCGGTTAACTTCGAAACCCAGGGAGAGGGACAGGAAGGGGATATTGAGCCGGAGGATGAGGATGCTCCCTCGGTGGGAGTCTACTCGGGCAACGTCGTCGATCTGGCCCCGCAAACCTGGGAAGAGGTTGTGCTGGCCGTGCCGTTAAAGTTCTTGTGCCGGCCGGAGTGCGCCGGACTGTGCCCGGGGTGTGGCGCCAATCTGAACCTTGAGTCTTGCCGTTGCGCGGCGTCGAAAGAGCCGGAAACGGCCAAACCCAGCAACAACGGTCTTCAAGCCTTGGCGGAAATGTTTCCCGACTTGAAGCCTGGACCTTTAGAGGAGTGATTTCGTGGCGTTACCCAAGAAGAAAACAACGAAAACGCGCCGCAATACGCGGCGCGCCCATCATGCGTTGCGTCCACCCGCGCTGACCGATTGCCAGAGTTGCGGTCACCGGATCCCGCCGCACCGCGTATGCCCGAAGTGCGGTCATTACAAGGACCGGCTGGCGCTGAACACCGAAAACGACTGACGGCGGAAAAAACGCGGCTCTGCTGGCGCGCGGTCTGCGCTTCTTTCCAAGGCCTTTGCTATGGGGATATACGCGGGATTCGCCTGAGCCATGGCGCGCCATGGTTTACTCTGGGTTCGGCTCTAACGCGTGAGGACCCGCCAATGCTTAGGCGCTTCTTCCACATTCGGAAATCGTAATGCGAATAGCCCTAGATGCAAACGGGTCCGACCGGGCGCCGGCGCCCGAAGTAGAGGCCGCGCTCACCGTGGCGCGGGATTCCGCCATACACCTTCTGTTGGTGGGAGACGAGACCCAACTGCACGAAGCCTTGAGCGCCCATGGCCGGGGCAAGGTTCCCTCCAACATTTCCGTGGTCCATGCCTCCGAGTCCATCTCGATGCAGGATTCCCCTGTGCTTGCGGTGCGGCAGAAGAAGGACGCATCCCTGCTCGTGGCGATGCGCTTGGTCAAGAGCGGCGAGGCCAGCGCCTACGTCAGCGCGGGCAACACTGGAGCGGTCATGGTGGCCGCCCGGACCATCCTGGGGCTCATCAAGGGGGTGGGCCGCTCGGCGATTTGCCAGCGGCTCCCCACGCTGCGCGATCCCGCGCTTGTATTGGACTTGGGCGCCAATGTGGATTGCAGTGCGCGGCACCTCTGCGATTTTGCCGAGATGGGCGCCGTCTACGCCCAGCACGGGTTCAACGTGGACACGCCGCGCGTGGGGTTGCTCAATATTGGTGAGGAACAGCTCAAGGGAAACGAGCTGGCCAAGCAGGTTCATCGCAGTCTCAGCGCCACGCCTCACATCAATTTCGTCGGCAACGTGGAGCCCAAGGGTCTCTTCGAAGGCGGCGTGGACGTGGTGGTTTGCGACGGGTTTGTCGGGAACGTGGTGCTCAAGACGAGCGAGGCCGTGGCGTCGCTCATCACGCAGCTCATACACCGCGAGATTACGTCGACCTGGACCAGCACGCTCGGGGCCCAACTCAGCTCCGGCGCGTTCCGGCGGCTCAAGCAAATCATTGATCCCAATGAGCATCCCGGCGCCATGCTGATCGGCGTGAACGGGATTGTGTTTATCCTGCACGGCGCGAGCACGGCGACGGGCGTGGCGAACGCCATTATTGGCGCCCAGCGCGCCGTCGAGAAGAAAATCAACGAACATATCCGCCAGGGCATTGAGGAATTGCGCGATTCCGAGGCCTATCTCAATCAAAAGGAGCAGGGAGCGTGACCTATTTCTTGTTTCCCGGCCAAGGCAGCCAAGTTGTGGGCATGGGCCGCGATTTTCACGAAGGCTCACAGGCCGCGCGGGCCGTGCTGGACAAGGCGGAAGAGGTGCTCGGCTCAGGGTTTCTCGACGCGATCTTCGAAGGCGAGCAAGAGCAGCTGAACGACACGCGGATGGCGCAGCCCGCCCTCGTGGCGGTTGGCGCCGCCATCGCCCGTCATCTCATCGAGAATGGAGTGCGGCCCAGCGGATTCGCCGGCCACAGCATCGGCGAGATCTCCGCCCTGACCGCGGCGGGCTCCCTTTCGCTGGAGGATGGGTTGCGCATCACACGGCTTCGCGCCCTGTTCATGTCGGAAGGCGTGCCGCCCGGCGGCATGGCCGCGGTGACCGGAATCGACGCGGCGGCCATCGCGGATAACCTGCCGGAAGGGGTCAACGTGGCCAATTACAATGGCCCCCAGCAGACGATTATCTCCGGCACGGAAGAAGGTCTCACCGAGGCGGAGGAGCTATTGAAGGCGGCGGGCGCGCGGCGGGTCATTCGCCTGCGGGTGTCGGGTCCTTTTCACTCGCCCTATATGAAGGACGCGGCGGAAAAATTCCGCGAGGAACTCAAGGACGTTACCTTCGAACGGCCCAACGGCCGCTTTATATCCTCCGTTAGCGGGTTGGAAGAGTCCGACCCCGCCCATATCCGCGAGTTGCTGGGCGCCCAGGCCACCGCCCCCGTGCGATGGACCCAGGTCCTTGAGTGTATTGGCCCTGTCCCAGCCGTGGAAGCGGGCCCCGGCAAAGTCTTGCAAGGCATCGCCAAACGCATGGAAGGCGCGCCTTCCATCGCCCTCGCGGGCACGCTGGAGCAGGCCGACGCCATCGCGCAAGCGGGCTGATGGAGCAGGGGATAATCTTATCCCGTTTGTTGAACGCTGGCCGGTGAGCCGGAAA
>SKRY01000362.1 GCA_007118235.1 Candidatus Hydrogenedentota bacterium
CGAAAAGAAAAAATGAACCACCGATGAACATGGATAGACACCGATTTTGCAACCACGGAATACACGGAAGAGGAATCGCGAATAAACGCTAATTATAATAAAAAGATACTAAGTGTGTAGTCATGATTTATTATATAAAATATAGTTTATGTTGTATTATTTTAATATTTTATTATATATAGCATTATAGCATTATATCATTATAATTATGCGATTTTGCCGATCTTTATTGGTCTCTCTTCCGTGTATTCCGTGTGTTCCGTGGTTGCAAAATCGGTGTATATCCGTGTTCATCCGTGGTTCATCTTTTCTTTTCGCGCTCATTGGCGCTCATTGGCGGTTTCTATTCCGTGTGTTCGGTGTATTCCGTGGTTTGAAGATTCGTGGTGTGACAGACTATGGCCTCTGACAGCGACAGCGCGCGCAGCCGCACCATGCGGCAGGTTAAGGACCGGGACACCACCCCTGAGATGATGGTGCGCCGGGAAATCCACCGTCTGGGGTACCGCTACCGCCTGCATCGCAAGGATCTCCCCGGTAAGCCGGACCTTGTCTTTCCCGCCCGGCGCAAGGTTATCTTCGTTCATGGCTGCTTTTGGCACGGTCATGACTGCGTCCGGGGCGCCCGCGTGCCGAAGACCAATCGCGAGTATTGGACGAAGAAGATCGCGCGCAACGTGGAGCGGGACCGCCTCAATCGGGAGCGATTGCATGCGCTTGGCTGGGATAGTATGGTGGTGTGGGAGTGCGAGTTGAAAGACAGAGCCACGTTTATCCGCGAGGCGCAAGCCTTTCTTGACGATTGATGAAAGCCAAGAAGGAGGATACGATGCCGGATAACCTAGATCCTGGCGCGCTCGCGCTGCTCAAGGAACTGTGCCTCGCGCATGGCGCGCCGTCGTGTGAGGATGAGGTGCGCGCCGTGGCCCGGCGCTATCTTGCGCCGCTGGGCGATCTGGAAACCGATCGCTTGGGCAGCATCCTCTGTACAATGAAAAACGGGGCGGTGGACGGTCCCCGTGTGCTTGTGGCCGGACACATGGACGAGGTGGCCTTCGCGGTGCAGCACATCACCCCGGAAGGCTTCCTGCGCATTGTCCCCTTGGGAAGCTGGTGGACCCATAACCTTCTTTCGCAACGCCTCAGCCTGCGTACCCGGTCCGGGGAGAAAGTACTGGGTGTGGTGACCTCAACGCCGCCTCATCTCCTTGACAAGGACGCCTTGGCAAAGGTGTTGCCGGTGGAGGAGTTGTACGTGGACATCGGCGCGCCGTCCAGAGCCTATGCCGAGCAGGAGTTGGGCGTCTCACTGGGCGATACGCTTGTGCCTGCCACCGAGTTCACCCCCATGAACAACCCCGATTTGTACTTGTCCAAGGCCTTTGACAACAGAGCGGGGATGGCGGTGGCCATACAAGACGCCATCGAGCTGCAAGAGGAAAGCCTGCCTTGCCGGTTGCTGATCGGAGGCTCCGTTCAAGAAGAGGTGGGGTTGCGCGGCGCGCGCACGCTGGCGCGGTTGGCGAACCCCGATCTTGTTATTGTGCTCGAGGGACCGCCGGCCGATGACACGCCCGGCTTAGAGGCCTCAGCGTCACAAGGACGCTTGGGCGGGGGAGCGCAGATCCGGCTGCTCGATCCCTCCGCCATATCGAACCGTCCGTTGGCGGACCACGCCGTGGATGTGGCCAAGGCCAATAGCATCCCTTACCAAATTGCTGTCCGCCGCACGGGCGCGACCGATGCGGGCTCTTTTCACATCGCCAACACGGGCGTTCCCACCGTGGTCATCGGCGTGCCCGCCCGCTACATCCACACCCATAACGCCATCCTCGACATCAAGGACTACGCCGCCGCCATCCAACTCGTCAAGGCCCTCGTCCGGACCTTGAATGCTGACCGCGCAGGCCGGTTCCTGAAGCATGGGGATTGAGGCGGCCGCACGGGCCGCCGTTCTTGACACGGAGCATTATTATTGCGGCGCCTCGGACGGCTGAAGCATTCCGCGGAGCAGGGGGACAACGTCGGATATGAGGCGGGCTACGGGTATGCCGTGGTATTCCATCCTCTCGATCTTGGCCGCGACAGTGTCGTTTTCGCCCTCGAGAATGGCGCCGGCGTGGCCCATTTGCCGGTTGGGGGGGGCGGTGAGTCCGGCCATGAAGCCGACCAGGGGCTTGCTCATGTTTCGCCGGCAATAGCGTGCGGCTTCGACCTCGTCCTGTCCGCCAATCTCGCCGACTAGCACGACGGCCTCGGTGTTGGGATCTTGCTCGAACAAGGGCAGGATATCGGTGAAGGTGGTCCCGATGACGGCGTCGCCGCCGATGCCCGCACAAAAGGATTGGCCCATGCCAGCCTCCGTCAGGACATGCACAATCTCGTAGGTGAGCGTGCCGCTGCGGGAGACCACGCCAATGGAGCCCGGCGTGTGGATTCTGGCGGGCATGATGCCCACCTTGCACTGGCCGGGTTTGATGATGCCCGGCGAGTTAGGCCCAATAATGCGGATGCCCTTGGAGCCCAGTGTCTCGTACGCCTCGAGCATGTCCAGGGTGGGGATCCCGTCGGTGATCACCACCAGAAGTTTCAGTGGGGCCTCGGCTGCGTCGAGCATGGCGTCCCGCGCGAACCTGCCGGGGACATACATCACCGACACCTCCGCTCCCGTCTCGGACACGGCCTCGGGCACGGAATTGAAGACAGGCAGATCGTGGACCGTTTGGCCTCCCTTGCCGGGCGTCACGCCCCCCACGACCTTTGTGCCGTAGGCCAGCATTTGGCCGGTGTGGAACGAGCCGTCGCGCCCGGTGATCCCTTGCACAATGACTTTGGTGTTCGCGTCGATGAGCATGAGTCTACGCCGCCCCCGCAATCCTGGCGGCTTCCAACGCGCCTTCTTCGAGTGTGGTGACCGTCACAATGCCGATTTCCTCCAGCATGGCCCGGCCCTCCTCCTCATTGGTTCCCACCAGCCGCACCACAATCGGCACGGACACGTCGAATGTGTCGAGGGAGGTCAGGATGCCCTGGGCAATGTCATCGCAGCGGGTGATGCCGCCGAAGATGTTGACAAAGATGACTTTGAGGCCGGGATGTTGCAGGATAAGCTCGAACGCGGCCACCACTTTCCTGGGGTTGGAGCTGCCTCCCACGTCGAGGAAATTCGCGGGCTGACCGCCGTGGTGCTGGATGATATCCATTGTGGCCATGGCGAGGCCCGCACCGTTGACGATACAGCCGATATCGCCGTCAAACCGTATGAACACCAGCCCCTGCGCGCGGGCGCTGGCTTCGCTGGGATCTTCTCCGCTGGCCTCCCGTATTTCCTGGAGATCCTCGTGACGGAACAGGGCTTTGTTGTCCACCGTCATCTTGGCGTCGAGGGCGAGCACGGTCCCTTCCGCATCGGCGATGAGGGGGTTTATCTCAATGAGGGAAGCGTCCTTTTCCACGAACAGCCGCCCCATGCGCGTCATGAGGCCGGCGGTTTGCCTTGCTTGACTGGGATCCTCGAATAACTGGCCCGCGAAATCCATCAAACTGTCCGGATTCAGGCGCGTGAGCTGGGAGATGGGGACCTTGCGCTTGAACACCTTTTCCGGCGCCTCTTTTGCTGTCGCTTCGATATCAATGCCCCCTTCGGCGCAACCCACAAACGCTACCGAGCGTTCGCCCCGGTCGATAAGAAGGCTCAGGTAGACCTCTTGGGCGATGTGCGCGGCGGGGGTGATGAACAGGGCCTGCACGGGATGGTCCTGGATGGTGAGTTCAAGTATGGCCTGGGCCGCTGGCCGGATCTCGAAGGCTTCCTTCACAACGCGGATGCCGCCGGCCTTGCCCCGGCCGCCCGTATGAACCTGCGCCTTAAGCGCCACGGGAAGCGAAAACACGTTGAGGGCCTGCTCGGCTTCCTCGGCGGTTCGCGCGACAATTCCATCGGGCGCCGGAACGCCAAACATGCGCAGGAGGGCCTTGGCCTGGTATTCGTGGAGGTTCATGAAGTCCTTGGGTCCTCACTACAGGGGAGTGGAGGGGGATGTTACTGGCGTCTTGCGCTGGGAGCCGCGCCGGATGGAGCGGAAGGATTCCATGAATCGGCGCGCGGCCCAACTGCTCCTAATCTCGATCAGATGGTGTAAGATTACACGTCCGGAAGGGGATGGATCAACCCTAATATGGCGTTTTACCCCGCAACACATCGGCCAGCGAGCATTCCGTGTCGCTCACGCGAATTGCTCCGGAGAGGAGCAAGACCGCGCCAATCCCGAAACCCACCGCGAATCCGCCGAGGTGCGCCCAGTAGGCCACCGGGGCCCCGCCCATGATGACGCCCCGGATGTCGAAGATGAGCCACAGCAGGATCATCCATACGCTGCTCAAGGAAAACGTGCCCAAGAAAGGCGGGAGGGGGAGAAGGTAAAAGCAGGTGACATTGTTGAGGGGGTAGAAGATGAGGTACATGCCCACGATGCCGTTCATTGCTCCGCTGGCCCCGATGGTGGGCGCGCCGTCCAAGACGAGATGCGCCATGCCGCCCGCAATGCCCGCGGCGATGTAGATCACCAGGTATGTCCCGTTGCCCACCTTGGCGCACATCGCGTTGCCAAATACCCACAAGAAGATCATGTTGCCGAACAAGTGCAAGAACCCCCCATGAACCAGCATGTAACTCAGCAAGCCGCCGGGACTCGAACCGTCCAGCACGGCCTCCCGCACGAACTCCGGATTGGCGAAGCCGCCCAGGGAGTAGTATGCGGTGATAACAATGATGGCGATGTTGGAAATCGGCCGCCGGTACATCGGTACATCGACGCTTATGGGTAGTAAGAGCATGAAACGGTCTCCCCGGCGCGACGCGCGTTTTTTGAGCGGCCAAACAATGCGGGGCCGCCCTGGCGGTGTTTTATGTAAACCGCGCCTTCAGCCCGCGCGCCTCCAGAATGTGGGCGTTCCGCTCTCTTTCTGCCAAAAACAACGCGCTTCTTTCAACCTCGTTCCCGGCAGCCCATCAGGGGTTTCGAATCTTAGGGCCGCATCTTGGCGCCGAGCGTTGCGCGGCGCCGCTTTTGGCGTCCATCCCCTGGATTGATATACTTCCACCATGACGCGCACGAACATACAAGAAACGCCCAAGGTCTCGATTGTAATCCCCGTGTTTAACGAGGAAGGCAATCTTGAGGCCTTGTGGGAGGAGTTGCTGCCGATTCTGGAGGGCCTGGGAGAATCGTTCGAGGTGGTGTTTGTTGATGACGGCAGCACGGACGGAAGCGCGGCGATCCTGCGAGACTTGCACGAACGCGATGAACGCGTGCGGGTGATTCGTTTCGCCCGGAACTTTGGTCAGCAAATGGCGGTGACAGCGGGATTTCACCATGCCCGCGGGGAGGCGATTGTGCTAATGGACGCCGACTTGCAGACGCCGCCGCAACACATTCCGGAATTCGTGGAGAAACTCGGGGCGGGGTACGATGTGGTGTACGGCAAACGCGAGCGGCGGGTGGGCCGTTGGTACCGGCGCATGGGCACGGTTCTAGCCAATCGCTTCATTTGCTCTGTTACCGGCTTCAACATCCCCGACAGCGCGAGCGGATTCCTTGGGCTCAACGGCTGCTTCGTGCGCCAAATCAACCGCTACAACGACCGTTCCCGCTATTTGAGCGGCTTGTTCGCGTGGCTGTCCTACGGGCGCTACGGCGTGGTCCCTGTCGAACGGCGGGAGCGGCTTCACGGCGAGTCGAAGTACACCATCTACCAGCTTGTGCGTCTGGTCATCACCATCGCCACCAATTTCTCCACCCGGCCGCTGACATTGCCGGGCTGGATGGCCGCGGTGTCGGGCGCCGCCGCCGTTGCCGTGGGAACTCGGGGTATTGCCTTGGGGGCCGCGGGGGAATGGGGGCTTGCCGCCACGCCATTGAGCGCCGCGTGGCTGATGGCGATGGGGACGGTGTGTCTTGCCGGGGCGGCGGTCACGGGAACGTACATCGGGCGTATCTACAGCGAGGCCCGGGAACGGCCCCCGTACGTCGTCTGGGAGACCATTGGGATTGAGGCGGACAACGGCAAGGCAACTCCCATTGAGTGCCGGTCAAGCGAGAGGCATTCTCCATCGGCTCCGCGAGGAGGGCCGCTTCATTGTTCCGGTGAGGGCGACGAGGAAGAAACGCATCCCTGATGATCATTGATACCCATGTCCACGTACATCCCGGCCGCGATGGGCTAGGCCCGAAACAGGATGCCTCGCTGGAGGCGTTTCTCGCTGAACTTGATCGGTCGCCGCTGGATTTGGCCGTGCTCTTGCCTATCGAGCCCATCATCCCCAATGAGTTCGTGTTCGAGGCGGCCCAGCGCCGTCCGGGCCGGATTCGTTGCCACGGCTCGGTGGATCCCCAGCAAGGCGGGGCGTGCTGGGGGCATTTCGAGCAGTTGGCGGCGGAACATCCCATTGTGGGCCTCAAGCTCCATCCCCGCCGCCAGGGGATCACGAAGGCGCATTGGCCCGTGCTCAAGGGCTTGACAGAGCGGGCGGCTGCCCATGACGTGCCGGTCCTTGTGGATTCCTTCCCTCATGGCAAGGGAGCGTTGCGCGACGACACCCTGGAGCTTATCGAGGCATTGAGCGAGGCGGTTCCCAAGGCGAAGCTCATCATCGCTCACATGGGCGGCATCCGGATTCTGGAAGCGTTGATTCTCGCGCGGACCTCCTATAGGATCTACTTGGACCTGTCACTGATTCTGAAGGTCTACAAGGGCAGCCACATTGAGCAAGACATCTTTTACGCGATACGCCGCATCGGAGCGGACCGGTGTTTGTACGGTTCCGATCATCCCGATGTTCCCTTGAACGAATCGTACGAAAGCATGCGGCGGGAACTGGATGCGCGCGGGTTCACGGAAACCGAACAAGACTGGATATTCGGGCGGACCGCCCAGCGGGTGCTGAGATTTAACGGAGAAGGAGTAGGATGATGAAGTGGGCCGCCGCCGTAATGTTATGCCTGGCTGTTGCGCTCCCGGGGTGTCAACGGACCCCGGCGGAAGTGGGCAACAAGGTCTTGTCGGATTTTGGTCTTCGGGAGCGGGCGGAAGAAGGAACCACCGCGGCGGACCGCGTGTTCGACCGGCTGGATCATGTTGGACAAGCCGAGCTGAATCGGCTAAGCGCCCAGCATCGGCACGGAGAAATCGAGTACGAAGAGGAGGGGCCGCTGCGGGGCCATTATTACAAGCAGCGGCGGGAGTATGTGGATTACCGGCCCGTGGACGTGACTTCGAGCGGGGGGACCGGCGCAAGGGAACGGGGCTATGCGGGGTTCATCGACTACACGTATGAATTGTACCGGAGCGAACCCCATCGCACACGGGTTGAGGCCCAAGCAGCCACCGCCAACATTCCAACCGGCGTCACCGAGCGCGAAACCCTGCGCTATCACTTTAATTCCAGTGGAAGCTGGGACGGGCGCGCCGGCGAACCAACGCGCCGGTAACCGGGGGTTGGCGCAGCAAGAGGCTACGGCGCGGGACGGTCCCGGACTTCGTCCAAGACTTTCATTTTGGCGTCAATGAGTTCGGGGTGTGTCAGATTCAGAAGCCGGGCTAGTTTATGGACGAGATAGTCCTCGTGGGCGTGGAGCGCGCCGTCGAGAAAAATGACGCGCCACGCCTCCTCGATGATCTCGGTCTTCTCTTCCGGCGTGAGCGCCTCATTCAATGCATTGGTGAACGTCCAGAGATCGCTGCTTTCCTTCAGACTCCGTTTGCTCTCCCGGAGCAACTCCTCCGCCTGTTCCTGCGGAAGCTGGAATCGTTGGCGCAACGTTTCAATCACGTGCTCCTTCTCCGCGGGAGAGAATTCCTCGTCGGCGCGGGCGCATTCAAGGAAAATGGCCGCCGTGGCGATCCGCACCCGCTCTTCCTTGGAGGGCTGCTCTTCAGGCCCGGAGGTGTCACGGAACAGTTCAAGAATGCGCGTCAACATCCCTTGTCCCTTCTTATTCCTTGTGCATGTTCCGGCGCATGGCGTTGGGCGGATTCCGGGAATGCGTGAGATGAAACCCAACAGTACACGGAATCATGCCGGGGAATCCAACGGTTCGGGCCGTGGCCGTCCTTCCGAATCACACTAAACGTTCTTCTCCTGTGTCAACACGGCCTCTAGCGCGCTTCGGAGGTCTGGCCAAGTGAATTCATAGCCTGCGTCCTCCAAACGCCTGGGCGCCACCCGGATGCTGCTCAACAGAAGTTCCTCGGCCATCTCGCCGAGAACGGCGCGGGCTGCGAATCCTGGGAAGGGGAGCAAGGCGGGGCGGTGAAGAACGGCGCCAAGCGTGCGCGCGAATTCGCGGTTGGGGACAGGGTTGGGGCTGACGGCGTTGACAGGGCCCTGAAGGGTTTCGTTGTCAAGAACAAACTGTATGATTGCGACCACCTCATCCAATGCTACCCAACTCATGAACTGCCGCCCGCTTCCAAAGGGGCCGCCCAGACCCAAGCGAAACGGTCTCAGCATTCGGGGCAGCGCGCCGCCCTCGTTGCTCAACACCATTCCGAAACGAAGATTGACGACGCGAATTCCCGCTTCGACAGCGGGCTGCGTGGCTGCTTCCCATTCCACGCAGACCTCCGGCAAGAAACCTTGGCCCGGGGGACTATCCTCTGTGAGCAATTCTTCCCCCCGATCGCCGTAGTAGTTCACCCCGGATGCTGCAACCAATACCCGAGGCAGCGTCGGGCGCCGGGCCAGCGCTTGGCACAGGGTCCGGGTCGCCTTCACACGGC
>SKRY01000267.1 GCA_007118235.1 Candidatus Hydrogenedentota bacterium
CCGAGTTCGGAACACGTTAGTATCGGCCAGCAGGTCATGTTCGGGCAAGTTGAAGAGGATGAGGTGGACATCATGGCGGGACGCGGATGGCCTGGCGAGAACCAATGCCTTGAGTGCCACAATCCGGATAGCCCGACCTGGGATGAAGAACGTTACGAGCTTGAGGACGGAACCACTACGGGTTTCGACTTCGAGCAGGCCTGGGAACTCATCGACCATTCCGAACCTGAGGAGGACTAGGCGGCGGGGCGGGCTCCGGTCCGCCCCGACTTCCCTTCATGTCCTGGAGAATATCGCCATGAAGCAATCACTCAAGACCATCAACTCCCGGGTGGTGGCCTTTCTATCCTCGTTGGGTCTCTCCATCGTGCTGTTTGGCCTGTTGATGCTGCTCACCTACCTGGGCACGTTGTATCAAGTCGAGCATGGGTTGTACGAGGCGCAGCGGAAGTACTTCGATTCCATGTTTCTGATTCATAACGTTGGGGGCGCGCTCCCCATTCCGTTGCCGGGCGGATACACGGTGCTGGCCCTTCTCTTCGTCAACTTGCTGTTCGGCGGCGTCCTTCGCATGCGCAAGGGTTGGAGGCAGGCCGGGATGCTCATTGCCCACGCGGGGATACTCATCCTGCTGGTGGGCGGCTTCGTGACCTTTCACTACTCGAGTTCCGGCCATGTCACGCTTTACGAAGGCGAACGCTCGAACGTCTTTAAGAGCTACCACGAGTGGGAGCTGGCCGTAACCAAACAAGAAGCCGACGGCACACGCCGGGAGTTTGTGATACCCGCGGACGACTTCAACCATGTGGGACCCCAAGAATCCAAACAGTTCCACGCGGCGGGACTTCCCTTCGCCTTAACCGTCGGCCATTTCTTGAGAAACGCCGACCCGCAGCCAGCCAACCCGGTGGGAACGCCCACCGGTCCGATCGTGGACGGGTTCTACCTCCGGCAGCTTGCGCCTGAGAGAAACCGCGAGCGCAACGTGCCTGGTGTTCACGCCGTCATCACCGAGAACGGGGGCGGGAAGGAGCACGAAGTGCTGCTGTGGGGAATGCAACGTCAGCCAGCCGCGGTGAATGTGAACGGCGCCACGTGGACCTTTGACTTGCGCCGGCAGCAGTGGGAACTCCCCTTTACTATCGTGCTTGACGAGTTTCATCGGGATCTTCATCCCCGCACGAACATGCCCAGCGGCTTCAAGAGCGACGTGACGAAGATCGAACGGGGGCATGAAGAGAATACCCAGATCTCCATGAACAAACCCCTGCGTCACGAGGGCTACACCCTCTACCAGGCTTCCTGGGGCCCGTCGGACGCGGGTCCCGGCGATCCCCTGTTCAGCTCACTCGCCGTGGTCCGGGATCCGGCGGAAGACCTCCCGATGATCGCCACCATCGTGGTCTCGTTCGGAATGCTCATGCACTTCTCCACCAAACTGCGGAAATACCTCCGCCGGGAACAGAAGAAGAGGCCGGTATGATTGCGATAACAGCCATCAACAGATTTGCTATCGCCGCCGCCATCCTTGCGTTGGCCGCGGGCGTCCTCGGACAAGGACAGGCCGCGGCCGATGACTGCTGCGATGAACCCGTTGGGGGCGTCTCGGCGGATAACGGTGACTATCATGGACAGGGGGACGCTTACGGACAAGGACCGGCCGCAGTGGATGACTGCTGCGATGAACCCGCGGCGGGGGGTGTTCATCCTCACGGTCATCATCATGGCCATGGAACGCCCGGCGTGGCCGAAATCCCGGAAAAACCCGCGGCGCCCCCGGCATGGGACACTGCGCTCCTAGAACAGTTCCGGGAGCTGCCTGTCCAGGACCGAGGCCGGGTCAAGCCGCTGAAGACGGTGGCGCGGTTCACGCTCATGCAACTGAGCGGCCGCACCACGGCCGAGAATGCCGAGGGCGAGAGGCAATCCGCCATGGAATGGATGCTCGATTGCCTGTTTTATCCCCGATACGCCGAGCATTCCAAGGTTTTTCTCATCCAGAGCCCGGACGTGATGGACACCTTGGGCTTGGATCACGACGCCCCCCGGGATCGCTTTTCCCACGCCCAATTGCGGCCCGCCCGCGCGCGGCTGTTTCAGTTGGCGCAACAGGCCGCCCAGCTCGATACGGAACAGCGGACGCGGGTGCAGGAACAGCTCGTGAACCTCGCGCACAACATGAACGAGTTTGAAATGCTCACCCACTACTTCGAATTCGCCCGGCGCGATTTCCCGGTGGGCGAGAGCGCCACGCTCAGGGAGCTATTCGAAGACGCGGACACGGTGACCTACAGCCAGGCCCTCGCCCGCGGCCCAGAGGCGGTCGAGGCCCTTATCGGTCTGCGGCAAGGCCACATGGACAACTCCGCGGACGCGGCGCATCAGGCCGAGATGAACCATCTGGCGAGTTTCTTCCGGCGGCTCGAACAGGCATCGGAGACCGCTTACAGCCTGGCGTTCTTCCCGCCCGGCCCCTCGGCCGAGGACGAAGCCGAGTGGCGGGCCCCCGGGGAAATGCTGTTGCATTTCATTGAGCCGCCGGCGAATCACGAGGAGCAGTCCGCACTGTTGGCCGAACTCGAAGCCCTCGAACGGACCAAGGAAGACCGCGACGCTTTCGCCGCCCACCTCGATAACTTTCATGAAGGGGTGACTAGCCTGGCTGTGAGCCGCGGCGAATACCGGGGCGTTCCGCTCGAAGTGACGTATTACCGGCTGGGACTGCTGGATTACGGTTTGTATCTCTACGTCCTGGCTTTCATCATCGCGGCGTTCGCCTGGATGCGCCCTCACAGCCGGCCGTTGTGGTGGGCGGCCGTCCTTGCGGCCACCGCCCCGTTCGCGTTGCACACCGCGGCCATCGTCATTCGTTGCGTCATTCGGATGCGCCCCCCCGCGACCACGCTCTACGAAACCATTTTGTTTACGGCGGCCGTGGCAGTTCTGTGCGCCTTGTGCATGGAATACATCAATCGCCGGCGCATTGCCGTGGGCGTGGCGGCGTTTATCGGCGCGCTTGGCCTGTTCCTCGCGAATCGGTACGAAATCCAAGAAGGCATGGACACCATGCCGCCCTTGATCGCGGTGTTGGACACGAACTTCTGGCTCTCTATTCACGTCATCACCATGGTCATGGGCTACGCCGGAAGCCTTCTGGCAGCGGGCATCGCCCATATCTATCTCTTTGGGAAGGCGTTCAACTTCAAGCAAAAGGACAAGGACTTCTATAAGGGGCTCACCCGCATGACCTACGGCGCGTTGTGTTTCGCCTTGCTTTTCAACACGGCGGGCACGGTCATAGGCGGTCTATGGGCCGCGGATAGCTGGGGCCGCTTCTGGGGTTGGGATCCCAAGGAAAACGGCGCGCTCCTCGTGGTGCTTTGGGGGCTCATTCTGCTCCATGCGCGCATGGGCGGCTATATCCGCGACCATGGCCTCCAAATGGGTGCGGTCTTCGGGGGCATCACCGTGGCCTTCGCCTGGTTCGGAGTGAACCTGCTCGGGGTTGGTCTCCACAGCTACGGCTTCACCGACGGCGTCCACGGGGCGCTCAACACGTTCTATTACTCCCAGAGCGCCGTGCTGTTCCTGGGCGCTGTGGGATGGATGCGAGCCGAGGGCTTGCTAACGTTTTCGTGGCCATCAAGCGCCAAGGGCGGCGCGTGACACGGCAATCGCAATACCAGATCATCCGCGCTACATCGCGGAAAGAGGAGTAATGATGAGCAACGGATTCCGTATACGGTGTGACGTTGCGGCTGCGACGGCCGCGTTGGCGCTTGCCGTGTTCACGGCGGGGTGCGGCGGAGACAGCAGTGAGATTCGTGATCAGCGCGTCGTGGAAGGGGCCAGCGGCGGGCCCGCGCAATCGGCCGCGGTAAGCACTGGCGAACGGTTTGGATATCAGCGGGTGGCCCAAACGGCGTCTCAACAAGGTGGACCGCAATACGCGTGGAACGCCCCGGACGGCTGGGAGGAATTGCCCCCCGAGCCGATGCGGCCCGCCAATTTCCGCGCAGGTTCAGACGGGGAGGTCGAGGTGTATCTGTCCGTGTTGAGCGGCGACGGGGGCGGCGTGGCGGCCAACGTGAATCGCTGGCGGGAACAGATGGGCCTGGACCCGCTAGAAGAAGAAGCTGTGGAAGACCTGCCCACGCGGGACGTCTTGGGCCAAGAAGCCGTGTTGCTCGACCTCGAAGGCCGCTATGAAGGTATGGGCTCGGGCGAGGCCTTGGAAAACGCCCGCCTGTTGGGGGCCATTCTCGAACAGGGCGATAACGCGGTCTTCGTAAAGATGGCCGGTCCAGCGGAGGCGGTCGCCGAAGAGGAAGAGGCCTTCTCCGCTTTTCTCGGCTCGTTGGACGATGCCTCGGATGCCACGGGGCATGGCGGACATGGCCATGGCGTCGGCGATGACTGGAGTCATCCGCCCATCGCCGGCGAGGACTCGGATTGGGAACATCCACCTATGGCCGGTGGCGCGGACGCGATGTCCGATACGGCGTTTCAAAGCGAGCGGCCCAGCGGTCTTGAGTGGCAAGCGCCGGAGGGCTGGAGCAAAGGCGCGGACCGGCCCGTGCGGCTTGTGACCTACACCGCTGGGCCCGCGGATGAGGTTGAATGTTACGTCACCATCTTGTCCGGAAACGCGGGCGGGGTCGAGATGAACGTCAACCGCTGGCGTCAGGAAATGGGCGAGCCGCCTCTAGGCGGGATGGGACTCGCCGGCTTGCCGGAGGTCGAGGTGCTGGGCCAGGCCGCCAAGCTGGTCGAGGCCGAGGGTGACTACGCTGGAAAGACGGGGGAGCAGATGGAAAGCGCCAAGATGCTCGGCGTCATCGCGCCCTTGGACGATCAAGTGGTCTTCGTGCGGATGACTGGTCCCCGGGACGCTGTCCGCGCGGAGCGGGACAACTTCATCCGGTTCTGCGAGTCCCTCCAGTTCGCCGGGACTCCCGACTGAAACAGAGGTCACGAGATCCGTGGTTTGTCCGGATCTCTTGGAGACGAATCTTGGTGTAGTTTGAGGCACGAAGCGTGAGGATGCGCGCATTCGCGGAAACGCAATGACTATCCATGGGGTGGTAAATGGGAATTGGCGCGCCGCCCGAAAGGGGGCGCGCCGGACATAGGGGATAGATGACATGAAAAACGGGATGATGCGCGACGGGCGCGGCCACGGGCCAGGCTGGGGTTGGCTTGGCGTGATTGCGGCGGCGCTAATTGCGGCGGTCATGGTGGTGGGGTGTCCGCCGGTGACACCGGAACCCGATCCCGAGCCGGATCCGCGAATTGGTCCGGCCGCGGCGCCCGGACTTTTCATGGAAATTAAGGACGTCGAAGTCCCGAATGATCGCCGCCCGGAGGTTACCTTCACCATTAAGGACCGGGGTGGCAACCACGTGCCCGTGAAGGAACTCACGCGTCTGCGGTTCGCCTTATCATACTTGGACGAGGCGCCCCGCGGCGGGGGCGCGACGCGGCTCATTTCTTATCATCCCGATGAACGCGAACAAAACGGGGTGGAGTACCTTGCCGCAAGCTCCGACCGCGCTCGCCTGGACGGGGTAACGCAAGATGCGGACGGCGTCATGCGCTACAAGTTCGACACCGTGTTGCCGGCGGACTTCGACGGCGCGGCCACGCACCAGCTCCACACCGAAGCGATTCGCGATAATCCCGTGGACGGCAAGACCTACAACGGGGATGCATGGTACCGGTTCCGGCCGGCCGGGCTGGCGGTGACCGAAACGCGCGAGGTGGTGAGCACCGAAGCCTGCAATCAGTGCCACAGCCGCGTCGAAGGGCACACGCGCATTGATGTGCACCGGCAAACCCGTACCCAGGACGAGAATTGGGTGCAGGGGTGTATGGTTTGCCACAACACGCCGGATACCAGCGGCCCCTTCGGCGAACCCCTGGATTTCGCCGCATTGATCCATAAGATTCACCGCGGAATGGACTTGCCCAGCGCGGAGCAAGAAGAACCCTTTAGAACCAGCCGCAACGAATTCGCCTACTCTAAATTCCCGCAAGATATCCGCAATTGCCAGGTGTGCCACACGGAAGACGCGCCGGATCACCGGGCCTATTTGGAGAACCCCACCATGGCTGGCTGCGCCTCGTGTCACGACCGGGCATGGTTTGGTCACCCCGACGACGTCCCGGAAGGGTACGAAATGCACGTGGGCGGCCAGCAAGTCGCCGATAACCTTTGCGCTCAGTGCCACACGCCCACGGCGCCGGGCTCGTCACCCATCATGGAGGCCCACTTGCGGCCCACGGAGAGCCCGGCCGCGCCGGGTTTGGCCTTTGGAATCATCGAAACGCGGGTGTTGCCCGAGCCGGGCACGGGCGGGGTGCTGCAAATCACCTTCGAGGCTTGGGACAAGGACGGCTTTCTGTATACCGACTTAAGTGAGATCAACAACGTGGCCGCCGCCTTCGCCTACCCCGTGCCGGAATTCGAAGCGGTGGTCCGTGAGGCCATTGTGGGCTTCGGCGGACCCGTGGGCGCCCTTGAAGCCAACGCCGACGGCTCTTTCACCTACACCTTCCACGAATCCCTGCCGGACCTGCCGGGCGAAACCTTCGCCGTGGCGATGGACGGCCGGTTGAGCTTCAATTACCGGGGAGAATCCCATACCGAGGGGACGGCCACAAACGCCTACGCGTTGTTCACGGCCGATGGGGCCAAACCCCAGCCCCGCAGAGCGATCGTCGAAGAGGAGAGCTGCAATCAGTGCCACTCCGAGATACGCTTCCACGGCGAAATGCGGGTTGGGGTTGACTATTGCCTGATGTGTCACAACCCGAACGCGACGGACGTGAACCAGCGGCCTGACGAGGCCCTGCCGCCCGAAACCATCAACTTCAAGGACCTGATCCACAAGATTCACCGGGGCGAGGACTTGGCGGGCGAGTTCACCGTCTATGGCTTCGGCCAAACGCCTCATGACTTCACGGAAGTCCGATTCCCGGGCCGGCTCGAGGACTGCCAGATGTGCCATGGCGACCACACTGAGCAATTGCCTGTGTCGCCAGACGCATTGTCGACCCGGATCACTTTCGAAGGCGAAATTATCCGGGATGTCTTGCCGGAGCGCGCCGCCTGCAACTCGTGTCACGATGGTCTGATGCCCAACATCCACGCCATCGCCGCCACCGAGGACGGCGTCGAAACCTGCGCCACCTGCCACGGACCCGGACGCGCCGCCAGCGTCCACAACGTGCACCGGTTGGGGCCCTGACAATGAAACCAGCGCCAGGCCGGGAGGCGTGTTCGTCCCCGGCCTGGCCTTGGTGAAAGAGAGTTGCCGAGGGGATGGAACGGGGCGTGCGGCGCCCAAGGGGAGAAGTAATATATGCCTATCGCCACGATAAACACATGGCTGCAAGCGATCGCGGCGCTCTTTGTCCGGAACTGGCTCACCATGCTAGGGGGCATCTGCGCCACGATAGGCTCGCTCCTCATCATCGCGTTCTTCGCTCACGAGTGGTTGACCGGCGAGGTGTCGGCGTTTCTGGCCCTCTTTGGGTTTTTGCTACTCCCGGCTATCTTCGTGCTGGGGCTCCTCCTCATTCCGTTGGGCGCTTGGCGGGATCGCCGCCGGCGCCGCAAGGCCCGCGAAGCCGGATTGCCAGAACCCGCGCCGTACCCCGTGTTCGACCTCAATAATCCCATCACCCGGCGGGCCGTGGCCCTCGTGGCGTTCTTGACGATAGTGAACATCTTCATCATTTCCACGGTGACCTTCCGCGGCGTTCACTACAGCGAATCCGCCGAGTTCTGTGGAACCATGTGCCACGACATCATGGAGCCCCAATACGCCGCCTTCCTCGAGTCCCCCCACTCCCGCGTGGACTGCACGAAATGCCACACCCGCCCCGGCGCGATCGGCTTTGTCGAGCAGAAGATCGCGGGAATGCGCGAGGTGTACGCCAAGCTGACGGATACCTATCCCCAGCCGCTGCCCGTGCCCGTCGAGCATCTGCCCGAGACGGCGGAAACCTGCGAACAATGCCACAATCCGCTGGAAAACCGCGGCGATGTGTTGCGGGTGACGCGGAAATTTCGGGGAGACGAAGCGAACACGCCTATCACCAGCGTGCTGGTCATGCATCTCGGCGGTGGCGGTAACCCGGGGATCCACGGCTGGCACAACGATCCAGACGTGGTCACCGAATACTACGCCCACGACGACGCCCGCGAAGACATCGCCTACGTGCGCGTTACCGGCGGAGACGGGGAGATCACGGAATACATGGTGGACGACGAAGACTTCGATCCAGAGGATATCTCTCCGGACGAATTGCGCCGCATGGATTGCACGGACTGCCACAACCGCACCGGCCATCCATTCGCGATGCCGGATCAGGGCCTCGATAGGAAAATGGCCGCGGGCCTTGTCAGCCCCGAAATCCCCTACATCAAGGCCCGGGGCGTCGAGGTCCTGGAAGCTGCGGCGGAAGCCGATGATGGCCCGGCTTACATCGCCAATGAGTTGCGGGCCTATTACCAGAATGAACATCCCGGCGTGTACGCGGAGCAAGAGGAAGCCCTCGAACGGGCCATCGCCGAAATACAAGACGTGTACCAGAAAAACGTCTTTCCCTACATGAACGTTACGTGGGAAACCTATCCCGATCACATCGGCCACACCCGGTACGAAGGCTGTTACCGGTGCCACAATACCCAGCTTCGCACCGAAAACAACCAGCCCATCGG
>SKRY01000405.1 GCA_007118235.1 Candidatus Hydrogenedentota bacterium
GCGCGGTGCGATCCGACGCCCCCTTTGAGTTGGATGGCATTGTCATCAAGTGCACGGAAAAAGACCCCGAGAATCGCTTTCAATCGGTTCGGGAATTGCGCCAGGCTGTTCAAGCCGTGCGAAACCGCTATCATCCCACGTCTTCCGGGTTGAAGGGAGCGATCCAGGGCGCGGGCCTGTGGGCCCGGCGCGCCGCCGGCGTCCTGTTGGTTATCGCCACGCTGGCCTTGGGTGGTTGGGGGCTTTGGCGGGCCGAGGAGCACCGGAGGCTAAACGCCGTTGAGGCGGAGTCCACGCGCCCGCCAGCGGTCTCCGAGGCCCCCGCGCCCCGGTTCACGCTGTTGCGGGAACTCATGGAGGACGCCCTAACGGTGGCTCGCGGCCGCGCCGAGGGCGATGAGCGTCTGGAGCACTATGTGACCATGGCGGAAAGCCGTTGGGAAGAAGCCGTGGCCGCGGGGCAAGCTGGCCATTCCGGCGAGGCCTTGCAACTCGGTTGGGAAGGACTCCAGTATGCGCTGGGCGTGGCCTTGCGGCCGCCGGGGATGGTGTTCATTCCGCCCGGCCAGGCCTTGTTGAATGCCGATACTGGCGAAGGGGTGCTGTTACCGGGTTTCTTCATGGATCGCACCGAGGTGACCACGGAGGCCTATCTCGAATTCGCGGGGGATGCCGGCTGGCGCACGCCGCCCAACGCCGAGCAGTGGCCTGGAGAATATCCCGTGACGATGGTCACCTTGTATGACGCCATGGCCTATGCGGCCTGGGCGGACAAACGGTTGCCCACGGACGCCGAATGGGCGCGCGCCGCCATGGGCGGGATCCGGCCGCCGCCGCCTTTTCCGTGGGGCGCCGAGTGGGAAGACGGGGCCGCCAACTTGGGGACTGGGGGAATCGCGCCGGTGGGCTTATTTGAGATGGATGAGACGGTCTTCGGCGTATTGGACATGGCGGGCAACGTCTCGGAGTGGACGCGGACTCCCACGCGCCCGCGGGACGAACTCATGCCCGCGGCGGAGGGGGACTCGCCCGAGGAATGGCTTACCTTTGGGGTTCCGGTCATTGTGCGGGGGGGGAACTTTCAGCGTGGAGCGGCATTGGCTTCCCGCCTCGCCGAACGCTTCGAGGCCAAGCGGACGTACGTGGGGTTTCGCTGCGTGAAACCGCTGCCGGCCGGGATCGAGGAGATCCGGGACGCGCTGTGACGGCCGCCCGCAATGAAGGCGCATCCGGTGATTGGGGTGTATATTGAAAGTATGACCCCGTCCCGTTTACAATTCATGTGAGATAGGGGAAGATTTGCTTCCCAAGCGTTTACTCGCGCGGAAGAACCGCGAATGGAGGGTGTAACCATGACGGCGAAGAAAGTTCTCGCAACGCTGGCGCTAGGGTTGGTTCTCTGTTTGATGCTAGGGTTTGTGAGCGAGGTTGCCCAGGCCCAGGACTACATGGAACGCCAAGGCCTCGGCGGTTTGGCCGAGGGCGGCGGACTGGATCAGGACAAACTTCCCGACAGGTGGCAGGTGGCCCTGGGGCTCGGGTCTATCTTTGTCATGATCGCGGTGTTGAAGTGGCTGTAAGTCACTGACGGCCGCCGCGGCGGCACAACGGCGTATCGCACTTGAGCAGGGAGGCGCCGCCCGGTGTCTCACAAGGGGGAGCGTTCTTGAGCGAACGGATTTTTATCCTGGATGACGAGCGTTCGGTCCTGGAGGTGCTGAGCCAGCTCCTCCGCGCTGAAGGGTATGACTGCCACACAACCACCTCGCCTTCCAAGGCGTTGAGTTGGGTCAAGAGCGGGGATTTCTCCCTTGTCATCACGGATGTGCGCATGCCCGACATGGACGGGATCGAGTTGGTGCGCCAAGCCAAGGCCATCGACCAGAACATCGCCATCGTTGTCGTGACGGCGATTTTGGATGTGGCCAACGCGGTCGAGGCCATTCGGGCGGGAGCCGATGATTACGTGCTGAAGCCCTTCAACTTGGGCGAGATCACCTTGGCCGTTTCCCGCGCGTTGGATAAGAGAAAGCGGGTGCTTGGGTCCTTGGAATACCAAAAGGATCTAGAGGAACGCATCCGCGGGGCGACGGAAGACCTTGAGGTCGTAAACCACGAACTACACGAAACAAAACAGTACCTCGAAAACATCTTACACAGCACCGTGGACGCGATATTCACCATCGACCGTCAGGATCGGATGGAATTCGTCAACCACGGTGCGATGCGGCTTCTCGGGCTGGCGGAGGATGAGTTCATTGGCAGGGCCGCGGCCCTCATCCTGCGCGGCGGCGCCCAAGAGCTTCAAACGCTCCGGGACCAGGTGTCGCCCGACAAGCCCCTGCAGAACTACGAGACCGAGCTGCGCCGGAAGGATAGCCAATTGGTGCCGGTAAGCGTGTCCCTCAGCGTGGTGAAGGGGGCCCGCGCACGCGGTGAGGCGCTGCTGGCCATCTGTAGGGACATAACCGAGCAACGGCGCCTTGAACAGACGTTGCGTGACTTGTCCATCAAGGATAGTCTTACGGGCGTGTACAACCAGCGGTATTTCTACGAACGCCTCAAGACCGAGATTGAAAGGGCGCGGCGGCAGAGGCATCCCCTCTCCCTTCTTTTCTTTGATATTGATCGCTTCAAGGGGTACAACGACACCTACGGGCATCTTGAGGGCGACAAGGTGCTTCGAGCCGTGGGGCAAGTGGTTCTCGATTGTACGCGGGAGCACGTGGACACGGGGTTCCGCTATGGGGGCGATGAATTCACGGTCATTCTTCCCGAGGCCAGCCGGGAACAAGCCATGCGGATCGCGGAACGCATTCGGACCAAGTTCGAAGCCAAGCAGTTTGACGGTCTCACCTTGAGCATCGGCCTCATGGCCTATCAAGAAGGCTATTCTCTTCCTCTTTTCATCCAGTTCACCGACGCCATGATGTATGGGGCTAAACGGGCGGGCGGCAACGTGGTTTATGTCTACGAGCCGGAGTCCGGCCTTCAAAAGACAGGACAGGAGAAACCATGAAATTTGGGATTTGTAGCGAGATATTCAACGATTGGGGCGACATCGGCCGCACTATCGAGTATGTCAAGGAAGTGGGGTACGACGGCCTTGAGATCGCGCCGTATACCTTGGCGCAGTATGTAACGGACATCCCTTGGGAAACGCGCGAGACCATCGCCCGCAAGGCGCGGGAAACCGGTCTGGACATCCTCGGCCTTCACTGGATCATGATTGGGCCGGACGGCATGCACCTCACGCATCCCGATAAGGCGACCCGCGATCGAACCGCTCAGTATTTGTGTGATCTGGCGCGCTTCTGCCGGGACGTGGGCGGACGTCTGATGGTCTTCGGCTCCCCCAAGCAGCGCAACGTCGAACCAGGTCTTACTTATGAGCAGGCGATGGATAATGCGGTGGAAGTCTTGGAGAAGGCGCTGCCCACTTGCGCGGAAAGCGACGTGACCATCTGTATGGAGCCCCTTGCGCCCACGGAGACCAACTTCTGCGCGAGCGCCGCGGAGACGGTCGCCCTAATCGATCGCATTGACCATCCCAACGTACGTTTGCTCCTCGACACCAAGGCCATGACTGCCGAGGAGGAAGACCGGCCCGCGCTTATCCGAAAATACGCGGACTACCTCGCCCATTACCACGCCAACGACGCCAACCTCGAGGGGCCCGGCTTTGGCGACGTGGACTTCGGGCCCATCTTCGAGGCCTTGAAGGATATCGGCTACGAAGACTATGTCTCGGTGGAAGTCTTCAAGTTTGATCCCGGCCCGGAAACCATCGCCACGAAGAGCTTGGAATACATGAAGCAATTCGTGTGACCGGCCCTGCCGCATTCGCTCAAGCTCCGAAGCGGTGAATGTGGATGACCGCTCGCCGCGGGATTATCGCCATGAAGCCTTACTCAGCTATCGCATGCGCCGTGGGCGTGCTCTTTGTCTTGGCGGCTTGCCAAGACCCAACGCAATATGCCGCCATGGAGAGTGCGGATGCGCCCGCCCTGGAGCGGGGTAGGGACATTGGGGCCTCGATGGCCGCGTTGCGGGATGGGGCGATTGCCGCCGCCGAGGCCGTTGAGCGCAAGATTGTGTACACGGCCACCGTCTCGCTCCGAGTCGAGCGGTTCGACGGCGCGCCGGACACCGTTCGCGAGATGGTGGCCGAGCATGGCGGGTACATCGCGGATGAACAACTCCATTCGCGTCCCGGAAGACCGCGCAGCGGCGATTGGACCGTGCGCGTCCCGGTGGAGCAATACGAGGCCTTTCTGGAAGCTGTAAGTGGTATGGGCGAGCTGGACTCGCTCCGGCAGCAAGCCGAGGAAGTGACCGAGGAGTACTACGACCTTCAGGCGCGGCTGGACAACAAGCGGCGGGAGGAAGATCGCCTGCTCGAACTGCTTGCGCATGAGACCGCCAGCTTGGAGGATGTGCTTAATGTGGAACGAGTGTTGTCCTCGGTGCGCGAGGAGATTGAGCGGCATGAGGGGCGGCTGCGTGTGTTGCGCGGTCAGATAACGCTGTCCACGGTAACAATCACCGTGATCGAAATGCGGGGCTATGCCCCCGAGGAGCAAGCGGGGTTCGCCGCACGCCTGAGCCGTGCATGGGACGAATCCCTGGCTGGCCTGTTCGCCGCTGTTCAATGGGTGATCATCGCCGTGGCCGCGGCGCTTCCGTGGCTGATTGTATTCGGGGCGCCCGTCATTGCCGTGGCCGCGTTGGGCCGTCGCGCATGGCGCCGCGCGCGCCGTTGAGAAAGACTGTTCCTATCCCTTGGAACCCATCTTCATACGGGCGGTGGAAGACCTGCGAGGCGGCCCAAAACGTTGCACGCCGCCGCCCCAGTATGCTATCGTGCAGTAATTCTGACTTCACAGGGGTCTGATTCCTTCCAAACGGTCAGGGTGCCCGCCGCGTGTCGGCGGGTTGGCCGAAAGACCCCGAGGTTTAACCCAAAACAGGAGTGTAATTCATGCCAATGGTCACAATGCGTGAACTGCTGGAGGCCGGTATTCATTTCGGTCACCAGACGCGCCGCTGGAATCCGAAAATGGCGCGGTACATTTTCGGTCAGCGAAACGGTATCTACATCATTGATCTTCAGAAGACCCTGCGCCAAGTCCAACAGGCTTACAATTTGGTGCGCGACACCGTGGCCGGCGGCGGCTTGGTGCTTTTCGTGGGCACGAAGAAGCAAGCCCAGGAAGCGGTGAAACGCGAAGCGGAACGGTGCGGCATGTTCTATGTCAACAGCCGCTGGCTCGGTGGGACATTGACGAACTGGGAGACCATCCGCCGCAGCATCCGCTCGCTCCATAAGCTCGAAGAGATGGACCGGACGGGGGGCTTTGAGAAACTGCCCAAGAAAGAGGTGGTGCATCTCCGCAAGCAGCGTGAGAAGATGGGCAAGAACCTTGACGGCATCAAGAACATGGGCCGTCAGCCGGACATCCTGTTCGTGGTGGACACCAAGAAGGAAGGTATCGCGGTGAAGGAGGCCAACCGGCTGGGCATTCCATGCATCGGCGTTGTCGACACAAATTGCGATCCCGATCAAGTTCCCATTCCCCTGCCAGGCAATGACGACGCCATTCGTTCGGTGAATCTGTTCTGCCGCGTGATCGCCGATGCGGCGGTTGAAGGCATGTCGATGGCGGAGAAGCGCAAGTCGGAAGCGGACAAGAAGAGCGAACAAGCGCGCAAGGACCGGCTCGCGCGGGAACGGGCCGCCGCTCAAGGCGCTCAAGCCCCGGCGGAACAAGAGGCCGATCATGCCGCGCCCGCGGAAGCCGCTTCTCCCGAGGGTCCCGCGGAGTCCGTTCCACAGGACGCCAATGCGTCGGCCGAGGTTCACTCCGGCGCGGACAGCACCGAAACGGCGCAGTAAATTCCGTAACTTTATAGCATAGAGCAAGGAGAAGAGAACCAGTATGCCAACATTCACGGCGAAAGAAGTGAAAACCCTTCGCGAGCAAACGGGCGCGGGGATGATGGATTGCAAGAAGGCCCTGAACGAAACCGGCGGCGACATGGAGAAGGCCCTGACGTGGCTGCGCGAGAAGGGCATTGCCGACGCCGAAAAGCGCCAACACCGGACAGCGGTCGAGGGAATGGTCGCGTCCTATGTACACATGGGCGGCAAGATCGGAGTGCTGGTGGAGGTCAATTGCGAGACGGACTTCGTGGCGCGCGGCGAGGGATTCCAGGACCTCTGCCGGGATCTCTGCTTGCAAGTGTGCAGCACCGCGCCCCTATACGTTTCCAAGGACGAGGTCCCCGAAAGCGTTCTGGAGAAGGAACGCGAGGTCTTTATTGCCCGGGCCCGCGACATGGGCAAGCCGGAGAACATCCTACCCAAAATCGCCGAAGGTATGCTGGGCAAATGGTATGAGGAAGTTTGCCTGCTTCATCAGAAGTTCGTGAAGGAACCCGACCGGACGGTGGAGGAGTTGGTCAAGGAGTTCAGCGGAAAGGTTGGCGAGAAGATCGTGGTCCGCCGTTTCGCCCGGTTCCAGTTGGGCGAGGACTTGGAAGGGGGACAACAGTCTCAACAGAGTGAGGAAATAGCGCAGCAATTCGCCGGCGAAGAAGGATAACCGGCGTTGAGCCAGTTCGCTTATAAGCGCATCCTTCTTAAACTTAGCGGGGAGGCGCTGGATCCCGGAAAGAACCGGGGCATCGATTTCGACGCCCTTGGCCAATTCGCCAGCGAGATTGGCGAAGTACACGCCATGGGCGTCGAGATGGGCTTGGTGGTGGGTGGCGGCAACATCTTCCGGGGCGCGCAAGTCCCGGCGGAGTTGGTGGACCGGATCACGGGGGACTACATGGGGATGCTGGCCACGGTGATCAACGCCCTGGCCTTGCAGGCCACGCTTGAGAGCAAGGGCGTGCCCACCCGGGTCTTGACCGCCATCGAAATGCGTCCCTTCGCCGAGCCCTTCATTCGCCGCCGCGCCATACGGCATTTGGAAAAGGGGCGTGTCGTGATACTTGGCGGGGGGACGGGCAATCCCCTGTTAACCACGGACACCGCCGCCGCCCTGCGGGCCGCCGAACTGAAGGCCGACGCCCTGTTCAAGGCGACCAAGGTGGACGGGGTATACGACTCCGATCCCGTGCTCAACGAAAGCGCGCAGCGGTACGAGACACTGAACTACCGCGCCGTGCTCAACCAGAATCTGAAGGTAATGGACGCGGCGGCGATCTCGTTGTGCGAAGAGAATAACATGCCCATTCTTGTCTTCAACCTGACGAAGCCCGGCAGCATCATGAAGGCGCTGCGAGGTGAGCCCATCGGAACCATGGTAAGAGGAGAATAGCGCAATGGCCACCACCGAACGGGAGGCAGAAGCCCGCGAAAAAATGGAGAAGGCGCTTGAGGCGTTGCGGCACGAGTTCGGCGCCATTCGTACCGGCCGCGCGTCGGTGAGTCTGCTGGACATGGTGGATGTGGAAGTCTACGGAACCAAGATGAAGGTGAACCAACTGGCGACGGTCACCGCTCCGGAGCCGCGGATGATCATGGTGACGCCATGGGACAAGGGGCAGATCGGGGTCATCGAGAAGGCGATCATTGCGTCTCCCCTTGACTTGACGCCTTCCAATGACGGGAAGGCCATACGCATCCCCATTCCCCAGCCCACCGAAGAGCGCCGCAAGGAGCTTGTCAAGATGGTGAGGAAGCTGACCGAGGAGAGCCGCGTCTCCATACGCAACGCCCGGCGGCACGCCATCGAGGCGGTCAAGAAGGCGCAGAAGGCCGGCGAGATCCCCGAGGATGACGCGCACCGGGAGCAAGAGCGCTTGCAGGAAGTGACCGATGAGTACATCGAGAAGGTGGATGACGCCCTGAAACACAAGGAAGAAGAGATTATGGAGGTGTAGGGGGGCTCTGGCGGAAACAAGCACGGCCGGGGTTCTCCGGAAATTCCATCTTCCCGGCCGAACGCCCCAAGCAGCGGGGAGTCCCGTTTGGCGGGGGAGGACGGTGGCATGGAACCGGCCCCGGCGGACCGGGAATTGGCGAAAGGGATGCAAACCCGTTGACAGAGCACGAAACGATGCCACTACCCACAATCGATAAGGACCACCTTCCCCGCCATATCGCGATTATCATGGATGGAAATGGCCGTTGGGCCAAGCAACACGGGACAACGCGGGCCGACGGACACGAGGCGGGGGCGAAGAGTGTGCGCGCCGTGGTCGAGGCCTGCCGGGAACTTCAACGCATCGAGGCGCTAACGCTCTACGCCTTCTCCACGGAAAACTGGCGGCGATCCCGGATAGAGATAGAGACGCTTTTCCAGCTCTTGAGCAAGTACATCCATTTGGAGCTGGATGAGATTCATCAGGAGAACATCCGCGTAACACTCATGGGGCGCAAGGAGGGATTGTCCCAACAGGCCTTGGCCGACGTCGAGCGTTGCGAGGCCCTCACCGCGAATAACACCGCCATGACCCTTAACCTCGCCATCAATTATGGAGGCCGGGCGGAGATCGCGGACACGGCGCGGGCGCTATGCCGGGAAGTCGAGGCCGGACGCTTGAAGGCCGATGACGTGACGGAAGAGACCTTTGCCTCCCATCTTTACATGCCGCACTTGCCGGAGCTGGACCTTCTCATCCGGACGAGCGGGGAAATGCGGCTAAGCAATTTCATGCTCTGGCAGGCTTCGTACGCTGAATTCGTATCCATCCAACCCGATTGCC
>SKRY01000119.1 GCA_007118235.1 Candidatus Hydrogenedentota bacterium
ACGCGTCTAGCCCGCCCGCTTCCGCCGCGGCCAAGGCCAACTCCTTGAGCAACTCCAACTGGTCCGCGCGTTGGCCTGCTTTGCGCCGTTCCGCCTCCGCCTCGAGGCTGGCCTCGCCCAAAGCGACGTTGGCCTGCTGCAAAAGACTAACTAGCTCGGAAGCGCTGGCCGGTTTTGTATCGAGTTTCGCGCACAGGCGCGCCACGTCGCCCGGGATTCGTGTGCATGCCTCAAGAAAGCGGTCCCGGGAAAGCTCAAGGGTCCGCTCCGCCCAGCGAATGATATCCTCGGTGTTGGGAGCTTGGCTCAGATCCGCGTCGTAGTAGTTCGCGGTCCAGCGGTTGGCCTGAGCGATGAGTTCACCCGGCAGGGTGCGGCTTCCCGCAGGTCCGTGGTGATTGCCGATTACCTCCGCGCATAGAGGGGGTAGATTCCACTTATGGGCGAAATAGGCGCCGATTTGGGAGTGGTCGAGTCCGCCGAATCGCGCGCGCTCCTCGGCCAGCCCCTTGTCCCCATATTGAGCCGCGCGGGCCTTCATCGCTTCGGGTTGGGCTTGGCTTAGCAGCAGCTTGCCAATATCATGGACCAAGGCCGCGGCGAAGAGGTCCTCGGGTTCCTCGAACCCAGCCGCCGCCCCCACACGGGCGCTGAAGGAGGCGGAGGCCACGGAGTGGCGAAGCAATTGTAGGCAGGGACGGAGCGCTTCCAGAATGGCGGCGCTGAGCACGGTGCTCCGTGTGGCCGACGTGCCGAGCCGGATCAGGGCCGCCCGCAGATTGGTGACGGGCTCGCGAAAACCGAAGATGGCCGAGTTGGCCACGCTCAGCACCTTCGCGGCGAATCCCGGTTCGGCTTGAAGAACCCCAAGATAGATCTCGAACGCGTTGGGATCGCTTGGGCTTACTTGAAGGATCCGGGCAAAGGAATGGGGCAACCCTGGGAATTCCTCTCGGATTCCCAGATAATCGATCGCATCCTCGACCAGGGGTTTGGGGCTTCCCCATCGTTGTTCCATTGAGGGGCGTTACCTCCTCGTTGGCGGGCCATTCATTGGCTCGGCGGCCTCATCCACAAAGACCCGAATGGTACTACGCCGCCGCAAGCGAAAGAGTGCGCCTCTTAAAGTATACCGTGGTTGTAACAGACTCGGAGAATGACGCGTCGCGCCTTGTTTCTCGTCCGGAGAGCCGCTGGTTTCCTTGCGTTGGGGGCAGAGAGTCATGTAGAGTTTCGTCGTTAGCGGAGTTATAAGGTTCTTGTCCTGTTCAAGGTGAATTCCAGCCTGGAAACGGATAATGGCCGATGTTCTTCAGACCGGTAGCCTCCCCGTCCTGCCGCGGAAATCGATAAACGGCGGTTGCCGCGCACAACGCAGCGTGCTGGCGCCACGTACAGTAACGTACAGTAAGGTTGCTTCAGGGGACAACCTCCCCCTGCATCCAAATCGCACCGCCGGTGTCTTGCCGGCATTCATGAGCCGCCTGGAAGGCGCCCCTCTCTTACCTGTCGAGAAGAGTATCGGCATGACAGCTGTGATACTGAACCCAATTGAGTGAGCCCCATTGAACCAGCACAACAACACACCTCCGGCGGAATCCAACTCTGCACACGACGAAGCAGCGCCGCCTCCCGAGCGCCGGCCTTTTGGTCCGTGGGCCACGGTGCTAATCGGCGTGGGGCTGATCGTCTTCATCGAATTGATCGGCGCCAATCTGGCCGTGCTGTTCATGTGGATATCGGCGCAGTTGCGTGGCGCGCCGATGCCCGAGGACACGGCCGGGCTGGTTGAGACCGGCGGCTTTGTCGCCGCGATGCAGCCCTTCAAGGTGGTCTTGGCCGTGGGCGCCATGGCTGTCTTGGCTCTCCTATGCAAGTTGCCGTGGTCCAGCTATTACGGCCGTTGGGGGTTCACGTGGCGTCAGGCGGGCGGATGGTTGGCCGGCATGGCGCTTCTTCTAGGCGCGGCCGCGCTTGGCGTGCTAATGCTCGGGCAGCCCCTGGTGTTGGAGTGGATGATCTCGGTCTACGAAACCGCGGGATGGATGCCCTTCTTTGCCGTCGCCTTGTGTGTGCTTGCTCCTATCTACGAGGAGTTGTTCTTCCGGGGGTTTCTTATTAGAGGTCTTGAACAATCCCGCCTGGGGGCCACGGGAGGAATTGTCCTCAGTTCAGCGGTGTGGGCCGCGATCCACCTCCAGTATCCCTTCCACGGGGTTGTGATTATCTTCATCATGGGCCTTTTCTTGGGCGCCGCGTGGGTTAGGACGCGAAGCCTCGGGCTCGTCATCGTGCTCCATGGCGCCGCCAACGCATTGGCACTTGCACAGACCGCCTATGTTGTGGCCACGCAGTAGTTTCCCTCATCATTAGCCAAAACCCTTGACTGGTTTCCCCGGTTTTGCCTAGAATCCTGTTCAACACGGTTCTTTGCCGCCCCATGGTCCGCCTTCGCCGCCGAAGGCCGTAGGAAAAAATCCCCTGAGTATGAGTGATCACGCCAAGCGCGTTTCGCAGTTCTTTGGCTTGCGCGAGCAACCCTTTGCCGCCACGGCCGATCCCGCCTATTTCCATGCGGCCCCGCCATTCCGGGAAGCCCTCTTCCGGTTGTGGAACCATATCGATGAACGGCAAGGGATAGCGGTCGTGCTGGGGGATTGCGGCTCGGGCAAAACCACCCTGTTGCGCAAGATTCTGTCGGGGCTGACTGAAGCCGGGCATGCGTACAAGGCGGCGCTCGTCGATTCGCCCTTGCCCATGTGGACCAGCTATGACCTCATCATGACGATCAATCACCGGCTAGGGGTGACGCCCGCCGAGTTCACCTTCAACGGCCAGATGGAAGCCCTGCACCGGTTCCTCCACGAAGAGCGCGGACGGATCACCACGTTGATCATCGACGACGCCCAGAATTTGAACAAGCGGGGGCAGCTCGAGCTGTTGCGCCTGGCCCAGAACCTGGAGACCTCGCAGCATAAACTGCTGAACATCCTCCTGTTCGCGCAATTGGAGTGGAAGGAGGTGCTGAACGCGGTCCCCAATTTCCGGCAACGAATCAACGTCACCTACACCCTGGCGCCGCTCAGCCTGGAGGACACGCGGGAACTTATCGCGTTTCGCCTGCGCCAGGCGGGGGCGGCCTCGCCTGGATCCCTGTTCAGCGAAGAGGCCATCACGCTCATACACGTGTTCACGGGTGGCCGTCCGCGCGAGACCGTGAACGTGTGCCGGAACGCGATGCTTACCGCCGCGCGGATAGGCCAACCCGTGGTGGACGCCGATGTGGCGCTTCACACTATCGATCGCACCGCGGCGCCCAACGAGGCGGTGCGCGACAGGATTGAGGCGTTGGTGGAACAGTGGGAGACACACGCGCGAGCGGACAGCGCTAGCGAGATCCCGGAGGAAACCATGTCTCAGGAGGGGGAAGCGGAAAGCCCGCCCGGTAAGCTTGGTGGCGAGGAGTTCGCCGTGGGGCTGGGTGAGGACACCGGGGGAGTGGCCACGAAGCACGAAGACGAGGAGCGCGCGAATCAGTTATTGCTGCGCGTGGCCCAAGCGCGGGAGACGGACGCCAAGGCGCGAGGGGAAGACCAGAAGGACCGTTCATCCGATGAGTGACGACAAGCACACGGCGTGGAATTGGGGCCCCGCGGTCCGGCGGCGGCTGGCGCGCATTGAAGAGGCGCTGCACGCGTCCATCGCTCCCGATGCCCGCTTTGAGAGCGGCGCGGGCCGGTCCGTGGACCGGGGCGAGGCTTCCGAACGACGGCTTGGGGGTAATGTTTTGGGATATGGCGGAGCAGCAGGCGGTGAGGACGAGGCGTGGTCCCCCTTATCCGATGCTCGCCAAGGCCGCCCGAAGCCGAGCCGGCGGGGCCTGGAGATATTGCAGGCCATCGTCGCGGAGCTGAGCCGCTTGGAATCCGGCGAAGGCGTCTCTCCGCACGGAGAACCCGGGGATACGGATACGCCGGGCTTCGATTTCCCGGAAGGATTTCTGTTGGATGCTGACGCCGCCGCGGATGATCAAGGCGAGCATGGGGGAGAGGCGCCAGCCGAGGCCCAATCCCAAGGGGAGGGGGACGCCGCCAATCACCCGCCCCTTGATTTCGAGGAAATGCTGAAGCTCATTGAAGAACTTCAGAAGCAGCCCCGCGAAGACTCCGGAGAGCAGTCCGGCGACGCGTAGTCCGCCGCTCGCGGAGGGCTATTATTCCCCTCTACCCTTTGGCCTTTTCCGCGTCCACTAGACTGAAGAACATCTCGGCCTCGGCCGCGACGGACTCATCAACCTTGGCCACGGCCCGCACCTTGCACGCGTTCCGGCGGTGGCGCAACATCTCGACGTTGACCACAATCTGGTCGCCCGGCGCCACGGTCCGGCGAAAACGGGCCTTTTCAATCCCCATGAAATAGGCGACTTTGCCCGGTTGGGCTGATTCCGATTTCCCATCGCCAAAGACCAAGACCGAACTCACTTGGGCCATTACCTCAATGATCAGAACGCCAGGCATCACCGGCATCTCCGGCCAGTGCCCCTGGAAAAAGGGTTCATTGACGGTGACATTCTTGATGCCCGTGGCGTGGTCAAAGGGTTCGAACTCAATGATCCGGTCCACCAAGAGAAATGGGTAGCGGTGGGGCAGAACCTTCATGATGGCGTGGACATCAAGCGCGGGCGCCTTCGGAGCGGCGGGCGGATCTTCTTTCTGGCCGCTGCCATTGAGCAGTTGTTTCTTGATTTGCCGCGAGAACTGGACGTGCATGGCGTGACCGGATTTCACCCCGATGATATGACCGCGCACGGGACGCCCCAGCAGATAAATATCTCCCAAGAGGTCCAGGATCTTGTGCCGGACGAACTCGTCGGGATACCGCAGGTCGTCGTTCAGTATGCCCTCGTCGCCAATGACCACCGCATTCTCCAGGCTCCCGCCTTGGATGAGGCCCTGCTCTTGGAGCATGCGTACCTCGCGCAGGAAACAGAACGTGCGGGCGGGGGCGATGTCGCGCTCGAAAACCTCGGGAGTTAGAGAGTAGGAGGCGTACTGCGTGCCCACGGCGGGATGGTCGTAGGATATCGTCATGGTCAAACGGAGGTCGTCGGCCGGCAGCACACTCAGGGTGACGTCATCGTGTTTGTAGAATATAGGCGCGTCCAGCTCGATGTACTTGCGCTCGGCTTCCTGTTCGACGATGCCCGCGCCCTTCAATGTGTTCATGAAAGGCAGCGCGCTGCCGTCTCCGACAGGGATCTCGTTGGCGTCCACCTCAATGTTCAAGTTGTCGATGGCGAGACCCGCCACCGCGGCGAGAATGTGCTCGACCGTATGGACTTTCACCCCGTTGATGCCGATGGTGGTGCCGCGGGACACGTCCACGACGTGGTCGATATCGGCCTTGATCGCTGGTTTTTCCGGCAGATCCGAACGATAAAACGTGACCCCGCTGTTTTCAGGGGCCGGCTTGAATGTGATGGTGGTTAGGTTTCCCGTGTGAAGCCCCACTCCCGAGAAAGAGGCTTCCTTAGCGATCGTTTTCTGACGTTCCATTAATCCGTTCTTCCAGTTCGTGGATCCGTTGCTCCATCTCGCGAATCCGCTTGAGCGCGTCCGGGAGTTGTCGAATCCCGGCCTTCAGACGCCGTTCCACAAGGTGATCAACCGCGGGAAATCCGCTAACCGTCTTTCCCGGGGGTATTGATTTGGTGACGCCGGCGAAGCCCCCGATGGTGACTCCGTCGCCGATTTCGATGTGGCCCGCGATGCCGGCTCCCGCGGCCACTGTAACAAACCGGCCCAGGATGGCGCTTCCCGCGACGCCCGCGTTGCCGGATATCACACAATGCTCCCCGATGTGAACATTGTGGCCAATCTGTACGAGGTTGTCAATCTTACTCCCGTTGCCGATGATGGTCTGACCGAAGGTTGCCCGGTCCACGGCCGAATTCGCGCCAATTTCCACGTCGTCACCGATAATGACGCCCCCAACCTGGGGAATCTTCGTGTGTCCCTCTCGATCAGAGGTGAACCCGAATCCATCGGCGCCTATGACCGCGCCGGGATGAATGATGCACCGGGCGCCAATCCGGACCTCCTCGCGTATGGTCACATTCGGATGAATGACCGTGTCCGGGCCTATTACCGAGCCCCGGCCCACGTATGCGCCGGCGTATAGGACGGTATTGTCGCCAATCACGCAATCGCTGGCGATTCGGACGTGACCATCTATGGCCACATTTTCGCCCAGCTTGACGGTGTCGTCAACGACGGCGGTTGGATGGATCCCCGTGGGATGCCTGAGCGGAGAGGGTTGGAATCGCTGGAGCACGCGCAGGAACGCGTCGTACGGGTTGGTCACCTGAATGAGCGAAACCGGCTCCGGCGCCTCCTTGATGTCCAGGGGAGCCAGCACGGCGGAAGCCCTGGTCTCGTTGACGTAGGGCCGGTAACGATCACTGGCCACAAAGGTCAAATCACCCGGACTCGCCTGCCGGATGCCGCTTAGGCCGGTGATGGAGATGGTCTTGTCTCCAATCACCTTGCCGCCGACCAGATCGGCTATTTCGGCGACGGATGTCTTCATGGTTGGCAAAAGAAAATACCGGGACCCGGGCGCTCCGGGGCGTCCCCGGTTCGCGCTCCATCCCTCTCCCTGATTCTGGCGCTCCCTCCGCGGCGGCTTGAGGGGGGAGAACGGTTCTTGCCACCCTGCTGGGACAGCAAAACCTCCTCCACCCCCAACACGCTCACGCAATTCCTTGCGAAACTTTCCTCTACATCTACAATGAGAGGAAAAAACGTTTGCGGCCTCTAGTTTCCGGCCCTGTATTCGCTGTTGATCCGCTCGATGATCCGGCTGGTCATGTTCAGGGGTGAGCTGTGGTACAGCACGCCGCCAATGTTGGGGTCGCCATCGAGAATGAGGTGGTAGTTCTGCTCGATGCCGACCTGCTCCACCACTTCATTGATCTCCCCTTGGAGTTGGCTTATCAGGCGGTTCGCCTGCCGGTTGATCTCGCTGTCCCATTCCTCGTGCTGACGCTGGATGCGGCGGAGTTCGCGCTCGATGTCATCGCGTTCAGCCAAGGCTTCCGTCTCGGACAAGTTGGCCCGGCGCTGCTCGAAACTCTCTTGTTTCTGTTGGACCTCACTGAGCATCTGATCGATTTCCTGCTCGCGCTGCCGCACCAGTTGATCCAGTTGCTGCATTTGGTCCTGCTGCTTCTCATACGCGTCGTACACCGCCTTCCGGTCCACGACCGCGATCCTGTACTGCCCATCCGGCGTGGAGTCCTGAGCAAAGCCGAGTCCGGTTGCTGCGATGTAGAACACTACGGAAAGAGTAAGTACTCCCAGAATGAAGTTCTTGCCAAGTTTCACGATGAGCTGTCCTTCTGTTACCGGGGTAATGCCCTGTGTCATCTCGAGTTATCGGAACCGGCCGCCGATATCGGCGGTCCCGCGGAGCCGGGCGGCGCGTCATGGGCTGTTGAGCGCCTCTTCCCTATTCTTGATTCTTGCAAGGGCTCCAACACAAGCCAGAGTATAGCAGGGTTCCCATGAGGGCCGCAAATGCCCAAGCGCCGTCCTACTCCGGAGCATGGACCGGTTCATGGGGCGCGGAGAGATGAGCGAGAAGCGCGCCGTGCACGGCGCCATTCGACACGAGGATGCCCTCTTGGGCGTCGAACAGACGAAGGGGGGAGCCATCCAGGCGGCTGCTTGTCCCGCCAGCTTCCTCGACAATAAGCTGACCCGCCGCGTAATCCCACGGGCGCAGGCCCACGTGCAAGTAAGCCTCCGCCTCGGCCGACGCGATGGCGCACAGGGCCACGGCGGCGGAACCCTCGCACCGCAGTTGCCCGGCCGCGTGGAGAACCCCGCCGAGCGTTTCCAGGGTGGCGCCGCGATCGTCCGGGAGCGAGAAATCCACTTCCACCCGCGCGCGGCCAAGGTCGGCATGACGGGAAACCTGAAGCGGCTGGGTGTTGCGGGTGGCGCCGCAATTGCGCTCGGCGAGATACAGATCCTGCGTGACGGGCATGGCGATGCCCGCGGCGGCAATCTCCCCGTCACGAACAAAAGCGATGGAGATGGCGAAGGCGGGGAAGAGACCGCGAAGGAAATTCTGGGTCCCATCGATGGGATCCACAACCCAACAGCGCGGCGGCGCGGCGCCGGGGCGCCGGTCCAGGCCATCCTCTTCCGCTATAACGGCGTCCGTGGGGAAGGAGTGGCGAATGCGGTTGACGATTTGGCTCTGAACCGCCACATCGACTTCGGTGAGCAGGTCATTGGCGCCATTCTTCTCTTGCACCCGTAGACGCGTCCGGCCCGCGTACTTGGCCTTTACATACCCGGAAGTCTCGTGAAGGATCAACTCGATTAGGTCGAGTTCATTCATGGCGCGGCCACCATTGTGTTACGCCTTCCTCGCGTTGGTCCCCGAATCCCCTGGCATGCCGCCGGTGTTCCCGCGGCGCGGGACGCGAACGGAAACGAAGGCTGTCCCCATCAGTTGCGCGGATGTTCCTGGGCTAACGGCCGATTGCGTCAGCGCCCATAGGCTAGCACTCCGCGCCCGGCGAACGCAAAGCCGGCCCGCACCCCGCGATTGAGGACAAA
>SKRY01000486.1 GCA_007118235.1 Candidatus Hydrogenedentota bacterium
GACTTCGGCTTCGGTCAACCCTTCGCCGAGTTCATCACCCAGCCCTACACCTTCTTCACGGCCTTGATCGGCGGGGCCGTGTTCTCCGTGGCCTCGCACGGGACCGATCAGCTCATCGTGCAGCGCCTTCTCGCCACAAACAACCTCCGCAACAGCCAGAAAGCGCTCATCGGCAGCGGTCTCGTGGTGTTCCTTCAGTTCTCCCTCTTCCTAGGGATTGGCGGTCTGCTGTATCTCTTTTACCAAGGCCAATCCGCAGACGAACTCGGGCTCGCCACGACGGACGAGATCTTCGCGATGTTTATCATCGAGGAACTGCCCATGGGCATCAGCGGCTTGATTGTGGCGGCCTTGTTCGCCGCCGCCATGAGCAGCTTGAGTTCCTCCCTGAACTCCCTGGCCTCTTCGACCTCGATGGACCTCTACAAACCCTACCTGGGCAAGAACAACACGCCTGCCCAGGACCTGCTCGCCTCCAGGCTGATCACCGTGGCCTGGGGACTCATTATCACGGGGTCCGCCTTCCTATTCGCCGTGCTTCAGCTCCGGGCCGAGGAAGAGCAACCCGCCGTCGTCGAACTTGGCCTCGCGATCGCGTCCTACACCTACGGCGGCCTGCTCGGCGCCTTCACGCTGGGCATCCTTTTCACCAAACCCAAACGCATCGACGCCATCATCGGCTTCTTCACGGGGCTGGCGGCGCTGCTTTACATGGTTGAGGGACCCATCCAATACGTGCTTCCGGGCGAACCGCTCCCCATCGCATGGCCATTGTACACGCTTATCGGCGCGGTGATCGTTGTCGCGGTAGGCCACGTCTCCATGTGGACGCGTACGCGGATCGGACAGAGGGTTGATGAATGATGTGACCCCTGGGCGTGTTGCAGCGCCGGACGCAATACGCCCAGCTTCGAAAGGCGGATATTCTTCAGCTCAACATAACGGAGGGTGGCCCCATGAGGACGGGCTTAGTTCCAATTGCCATGGCATTTGCCGTGATGATAGGGAGCCACGCAGCCTCGGCGGAGGATGCGCCGCAAGTAGACCTCGTGAAGGGAAACACCGAGTTCGCCATTGCGCTTCACCAGCGACTGGCGGAGGACGGCGGGAACCTGGTGGCATCGCCGTTCAGTATCTCCAGCGCCCTCGCCATGACGTACGCGGGGGCGGGAGGCCAGACCGCCGCGCAGATGGAAGACGTGCTGCGTTTCGCGGGGGAGGATGTTCACGAAGCCTTCGCTGCGGTGGTTGGAGAACTGCGGGAACGCGAAGCGGACGAGGACTACGAACTGGTGATCGCCAATGCCCTTTGGGGGCAAGAAGGATACGATTATGCGCCGACCTTTCTGGAGGTGCTTGAAACCCAGTACAAAGCGCCGCTGCGCGAAGCCGATTTCGCCGGCGATCCAGTAGCGGAGGCGGATCGGATAAACGCCTGGGTTGAAGAACAAACGCAAGAGCGGATCCAAGACATCATTCCGCCCGGCGCGCTTGATGCCTTGACCCGGCTGGTGCTGGTCAACGCCATCTATTTCAAAGGCGCTTGGGGTGAGCCGTTCGAAGAGGAAGCCACCAGTTCCGAGGCGTTCACGCGCGCGGACGGCGAGGAAGTAGAGGTAGACATGATGCGGCAGACCGAGCCGTTCCGGTACGCCGAAGCCGATGGAGTTCAAGTGCTGGAGCTGCCTTATGAAGGGCGTGATGTGGCTATGCTCGTGGCGCTGCCCGAAGCCCATGATGGGTTGCCGGCGCTTGAAGCGGAATTGACAGGGGACACGGTGGAGCAGTGGGTGGAGGCGCTCAACCGGGAGCAAGTCGATGTGAAACTGCCCAAGTTTGAGTTCACCACGGAGGTCAGGCTGGATGACGTGCTCCAGGCCCTGGGCATGCGGGACGCGTTCTCGCCCGAGGACTCGGACTTCTTGGGCATGGCCCCCGATGCAGATGACCTGCACATTTCCGCCGTGCTGCACAAAGCCTTCATCGACGTGCATGAAGAGGGTACGGAGGCCGCCGCCGCAACGGCCGTGGTTATGCAAGTCACGGCCATCATGCCCGTCGATGAGCCCGTGGCGTTTCACGCCGATCGCCCGTTTCTGTTCTTGTTGCGCGACCAACACAGCGGGAGTATTCTGTTCATGGGCCGCGCCGCTGACCCATCTGCGTAAGCCGGGGGTTGTATTTTGGGAAGAGGGCCAGCGCTCGGTGTTCCGATAAAGGGATCAGCATGAAGGATATCGGCGAGATCATACGGCTGCTTTCGGAAGCGAAGCCCGGACTCGTGCGGCACTTCGGCGTACAGCGTTTGGCGGTATTCGGGTCCTATGCGCGGGGCGCACAGCGCGAGGAAAGCGACGTGGACATTCTTGTGGAGGTGGATCCCTCCATTGGATTGCAGTTCGTGGACCTCGCGGACGAAATCGAGGCCAAACTGGGGGGGGGGCGCCGACGTGGTCTCCCGGCGGGCGATTAAGCCGCGGAACTGGGAGTTTATCGAAGAGGAACTGATCGATGTCTAGTAGACCTTCAGCCCTTGATTTGTGGACGATGCGGCTTCGCGCCCCCCCGATTGGATCCGGTTGGTGTTCGTAAGGAACGCTGCAGCCTTGTCTCCACGCGTTGGTCAACATCAAGAAGACCCCAGCGGGGTCACAGCTGGTAGCCTGGGGTTGAAGCGCGCGCAGCGCGCGATACCCCAGGATCGCAAGCCCACTCCGACGACCCCGGTAGGGGTCGCAGAACTCTTGTACACGTAGCTGCTGCGACCCCTAAAGGGGTCGGTGGGGGGGGGCTTGGTTTCCGGGGGTATCGCCCGCATGCTATCGCACGCGGACTCAACCCCCGGCTACCAGCTGTCATCCCTACGGGATGGATTTGATTTGTTTCAGCATGTCAGGCTAGGTAAAACGTAATAGCGGCATCATTTTGATGCCCAGGTGAGATGGCGGAGCCGTGCTGTCGCTGGAGATGCAGGGGGCACACAAACCGCGTGGGAGGGGCAGCGGCCTTCCGCCGAAAGGAGAAGCGAGCATGACACTTGATCGCCGGGATTTTCTGAAGAAGATGGGCGCGGGGGCGGCATGCGCCTTCGCCGCGGCGGCCCTGCCTCGGGCGGCCACAGCCGAACGGCCCCCCAACGTACTGTTTATCGCCGTTGACGACCTCCGGCCGGAGTTGGGGGCTTACGGCAAGGACCACATGGTCACGCCGCACATGGACCGGTTGGCCAGCGAAGGCCGGATGTTCGAGCGGCACTATGTGCTGGCGCCGAGCTGTGGTCCCTCGCGCTACGCTTTGCTCACGGGCATGCACCCAACGCCCGAGCATCCGGTTACGTATGGGAACGGGGCTTTCCAGTTGTATGAAGAAAGCGTAGGCCCCTTGTCCATGCAACAGCATTTCCGGGACAACGGGTATCACACGACGCTCATCGGCAAGGTAAGTCACACGCCCGACGGGTATCGCGGCGGCCAGGATGTGCGGGAGAACCGCGAACAGAATCCGCCCGAGGCGCCCGGCTGGCAGGTCATGGATACCCCCTCGGGCCAGTGGAACGACGCCTGGAGCGCCTTCTTCGCATACGCCTTTGGGGAAACACGAACGCCCGGCGAAAGCCCGCCCCTCGAGAAGGCCGAAGTCGGGGACAGGGGGTATCCCGACGCCTACCTAGCGGACGCGGCCATCGAACACTTGGTGCGCCGCTCGGCCGGGGATGACCCCTTCTTCCTTGCGGTGGGATTCTACAAACCGCACTTGCCGTTCAACGCGCCCAAGAAGTATTGGGATCTCTACGACCGGGACTCGATTGATATCAGCGACGTGGATCCCTACGTGCGGACGGGCGGCGAGTTCTTCGGCAACTATGCCCACGAAGCCGCGGACACGGAAGACGATGATTACGTCCGCGAATTGCGCCATGGCTATTACGCGGCTACAAGCTATGTGGACGCGCAAATCGGGCGGGTGCTGGAGGCCGTGGACAACCTGGGGCTGAATGAAAACACCATCGTCGTGCTCTGGGGCGACCACGGGTATCACCTCGGCGAGTTGGGGTACTGGGGTAAGCATACCCTCCATGAACACTCGCTGCGGGTTCCGTTGATTGTGCGCACGCCAGACATGGCGCATCCCGGCGAATCCGCGGAGGCCCTGACCTCAACCGTGGACATCTACCCCACGCTGGCTGAATTGTGCGGCTTGGAGGTCCCTGACCACGTCGAGGGCGAGTCGTTTGCCCCGATTCTGGACGATCCCCAGGCCACAACCATCGACCGCGCGTACGGGGGTTGGAACCGGGGCGCGCAGCACACCGTGCGCACGGACCGATACCGGCTTATCGAGCACAACGACGATGTGCGCCTCTACGATCACGAGACGGATCCCGGTGAGCGGGAGTGCGTGGCGGGCGACAAACCTGGCGTGGTCGAACGGCTTGTGAACAAACTCAGGCAGATGCCCGGCCAGCCTTAGAGGATCACAAATACCCCGCGCCGTTACAACTTGATGTTCGAGCCATTCTCCGTGGCCGTGCTTCTCCAGCTCCGCTTTTGGGGCGAGAGCTGGGGAGGCCGGCGTCTTCCCATCCGCGGGTGTCGCCACGCACAGGGCGCCTGAACGTTGTCATGGCGAGATGCGCGGTCTGTTTCGCGGCGCGCTTGGCGCTATGGTAGAATCAAACCATGAGCAACGCTTTTTCAGGGAAAGCCCGCCGGGTCTTGGAGTTGCTCCAGGACAATCACGACACGTTGGCGTTGGTTGCCAGCGTGACGGTGGGGTTTATTCTTTTGCCGCCCATCCTTCTCCTTCAACAGACCGATGTCTTGACGATGGCCGTCCGGATTGGGCTGGCATTCGTGGTGACATACGTGGTTGTCTTTACATTTATCCATATTGGCCAATGGATCCTGTATAACGAGCTGGAGCGCCAGCGCCGCCAGGCGGAGGAGGAAGCCGAGGTGGCGCGGGCTCAGCAGGAATCACAAGAACGAGGTGGAGATACCCATGAAACGGCATGAGTGTGCCTGGAGTGTGTGGTTGGCGGTGGCGGCGTTGTTGGCGGTCCCCGCGGGCAGTCAAGCGCCGGACCTTTCGGCGATGGATGTGGTGCTGCGATCGGTGCCCAATGGCCCCGTGGCGAATGTGTTGGGAACCACGGTGGAAGCCGAGGATTTCATTGATTTGTACAAGAGTGAATTGGCGCGGATCGAGGTCCAGCATCCCAACATATCCTTGAGCGATGGGATGCGGGTCGAACTGGGCTTGCGGACGCTGGGCACCATCGTCGAACGGGAAGTGCTTCATCAGGAAGCCCGGAACCGGGGTTTAACCATTTCGGATAGCGAACTCGAAAGGGAATGGGGGGAGGAGTTGAGACGGCTTCAACATGCCCTCTCCAGTGAAGACCGGGAACCGTTGACCGACAGTGAACTGCTGCAATACATAGGGGCCACTCCGGAAAGCGCAACGGCCGCCTTGCGCAAGGCCTTGCTTATCGAAAAGGTCCGGGAAGAGATCGCTAATGAAAGGGGCGTCTCGGTTTCCGACCAAGAGGCGCGGGAGTTTTTCGAGGAGCGGCAACACCAGTTCTCGGCGCCGTCGATGCTCCACATTAGACAAATATTCATCGAAGCGCCTCCAGCCAGCGAGGGTTCGGCCGCTGGGCAACGGGAACAGGCGCGCGCCTTGGCCGAGGAGGCGCTCAGCATGATCCGGGCGGGACAGACGTTCGAGGCGGTAGCCCGGGCCCGGTCGGACAGCCGGGACGCGGATCGAGGCGGTGACCTCGGCCCCATGCCCGCGGGGGACTTGCCCCCGTTTTACGTGGAGGCGGCCTCGAATCTGGATGTGGGGGGCACAAGCGGGGTCATCGAGAGTTCGTACGGGTACCACATCATACAGCTTGTGGATCGCGACGAGGGTGAAAGCCCTACCTTTGAGGATATGAAAGACAGGGTGACGGCGTTTCTCCGCGCACAGAAGGAAGACGGCGCCGTGAGCGAATTCGTGTCGGAGCGGCTGGAGGAAGGCCCGGAAGTGCGGGTGTACCTTGAGCTGGACAGGCAGTTGGCGGTCCGTCCGGACATCGTGGAGGAACTCCAAATGAATCTCCATGGTCCCCAATAGACGCATTGTTATAGGGGCGGCTTGGGTCCTGCTCTTGGCAACCATGGCGGTTGCTGAAGAGGGGACCTACCACTGGCCGCTTGATCTGGAACCGGTGCTCACGTCAAGCTTCGGCGAATACCGGCCGGGCCGTTTCCATGCTGGCATTGACCTTCGCACCTACGGCATCGGTCAGCCCGTGCGCGCTCCGGAAAGCGGGGAAGTGGCGAGGGTTCGCGCGTCCCCCTATGGTTACGGCAAGGCCTTGTATATCCGGCTGGCCGACGGCAACACGGCGGTATTTGCTCACCTCGACCGCTTTGCTTCTCCCGTGGCGGAATACGTGTTTGAGGCGCAGCACGAACGTCAGAGTTACACCGTGGATCTCTATCCGGGCGAAGGTGAGTTTCCCGTTGAGCGTGGCGAAGTGGTGGCCTACAGCGGCCGCACGGGCGTGGGCGCGCCTCACCTGCATTACGAAATCCGCGACCCGGATAACCAGCCTATTAATCCACGGCGAGTGGGGCTCACGTGGCCCGACACACAAGCCCCGGAATTCGAGAGACTGCTCATCGCGCCCCGCAATCCCGAAAGCACGGTGCGGGGCGATATCATTCCCCAAATCTTGAGTGTGCGCAGGGCGGGCTCAAACCGCTACGAAGCCTCGCGCGTTTACGCATCCGGAGAGATTGGCTTCGCTGTGGATGTAACCGATCGCTCCGAGGAAGGCGGCTTCAGCCTTGGCGTGCATACCATAGTCACGAGAGTTGATGGCGAAGAAGTCTTCCGCATGGACAACGACCTTCTCTCATATGACACGGTCAATGACGGCCGCGTGAGTTTTCATCCATTCCACCTTGACGAGGGCCGCTTCTGGCTCCAATGGCGGTGGACCGGCAACCGCTCGCCCAACTTTCTGGTCAGTGAGCGCAACGGCTGGCACAGCGTGGGCAATGATCCCGCGTCGGTTGAGATCACCGCGAAGACATTCATGGGCAACGAAGCGAGTCTCTCTTTCGAGCTGCTGCCGGAACGGGCCAGTGAGCCCGCCGGTCCAGGCTCGCCGCCTTCCCGAGTGGCCCCGGGAAATCTCACCATCGAGCCCATTGGCGAGTGGCTGGGGATTACCGCACTGTTTTCCCAGGCCGAGTCCGTGCGCCCCATCCTGTTGTTTGATGGCGCACGCGCCGAAGGGGCGCGTTTCCGCCGCATTGACCGAGAGACCTTCCGCACGGGATACGAAGGCCGGGACGGCCGCGAGACCGTTGAAATTGGTGTGGAGCATCCTCGGATGGCCGCCATTGAGGAAACGTATCACATCATTCATGACGATGAAGAAGAGCGCGTTATCACGTTTGAGGACGGCGAGATTCGAGTTCCCGGCGAGGCGGTCTATGGCACGCTATTCCTTCGTAAGGAGCGTGAGCCCATCACCCCGGATTCCCCTGAACTGACACCCCGTGGCGACGCCTTCAAGCTGGAGCCGGAAGACACGCCCCTGGCTGGCGCGATTGAGGTGACGCTTCCGGAACCAGATGAGTACGGCAATCCGGAACGCTTGGGCGTATACCGGCGTGATGGTGAGCGGTGGAGCCACGTCGGCGCGGAGCGCGAAGACGGACAGTTCCGGTTTTCCACACGTTCGCTGGGGGCCTTTATGATTATGGAAGACAACACGCCACCCTCCGTGCGCAACATCTCCATATCGGCGGGTGGCCAGAGACCGACAGCCCGTCCTGTCATTCGGGTGGATGTAGCCGGCGAGGGCAGCGGGATTGACCGCGTGGACGCCACCGTGAATGGCGAGTGGATCATCATGCGGTATGACCCGGAATTGGACGAGGTCACGTGGGAGCGGGATCACGATTTGCCCGAGGGAAGCCACCAATTGACGATACGCGCGCGTGACCGCGCGGGCAATGTGGAGGAACGCAGCCGATACCTGACCGTGCCCGTTATGCCTTGAAACAGTTTTGTCGGGAGGGACAATGAGAAAACCCGAAGGCGATTGCCTTCGGGTTTTGACATTTCATGGCAGCCCGTAGGGGATTCGAACCCCTGTGACAGGACTGAGAATCCTGCATCCTAGACCCCTAGATGAACGGGCCGCGAAACTGTAAAGGCCTATCTGGCCAGCGGCAAGATTCTACCTGAACCGGTGTGGGAAATGCAACCAACGTTACCCGCTGTGTCTGCCCTCACCAATTCGAAGCGCAGTATACCCGATGCCCCTCGGCCAGCGCAACCCCACGTCAATAGCAATCCGCCGGGAACGCAACTGTAGCGCCCTCCGAATTAAAGAAAGAAGAAACGGATGATATAATAGTACACGAGAGGTGGTTGCCTTGGATCTCCGGATAGTCCGGGAAGGGGTTGCGCCCAAGCGGCGAGACGAAGTATGGAACCGTTATCGATGCGTACTGAATTTGCCAAGCTCCTAAAACGATTGCGCAAGAACCGGGCCAGTTTTGACGAGAACTTGGTTCGTAAGGCGTATCGCGTGGCGAATGA
>SKRY01000165.1 GCA_007118235.1 Candidatus Hydrogenedentota bacterium
CGATGATGCTCACCGTCGGCCGGGTGGCATAGGATGCCGTGCCGGGAAACTCCCTCATGAGAAAGGGAAGGGATCCGCAGTGGTCGATGTGGCCGTGGGATATGAGCACGGCATCCGGCGCCTTCTTCAGAAGGGAAAACTCGGGCAGGGCTTCCCGCCCTTCCTTCTTGGGGTGTATGCCGGCGTCCAAAATGACCCGGCTGTCCCCTTGCTCCAACAGATAACAGTTGGCGCCGATATCCGTACCACCGCCTATGGGAGTGAATGTGATGTTGCTCACGGGCTACCTCGTATTGAATTGACGGCATTCTAGCCGAGAAGGGGCGAACTGTCAAGAAATACCCGGCTTCACGCGCTGACGGGCCGATGTCACCTCGTGTGACGCCGTTCCGAGATGTCGACAGGAATGCCTGGAATGGATTTCACGTCATGGGCTAGAGTCCCGCGTATTCAGGAGCGCGGAATCATGATTGGCGCTTAGTATACTACAAATCACGGATGTTGGGCACTCTAATTCATCGCCGCGGGCGCAGCGCAAGGGGAACATGGCTGGTATCCTCACTCTGGAACATTGCGCCAATAATTCGCCGGTCCTTTGTCACTCTGGCGGAGACCGTTCAACCGGGCAAAGGACGGAGGCGCTAGCTCGTTCAACGCGGGCGCAAGCCGGGCCGTATTATGCTATATTTCTGTGGTATTATGAGGGGTAGAGGTGGAGTTATGGCCGTTTCGGATGTTGGCGCCACAATTGCAGCGCTTCTCTAGGGAAGACCGTATCGGAAAGGCGGCAGAGGAAAGGCGAGGCCATGGAACGCAGCTGGATCCATAACATGGATAGTAGAGGGGAGACCCCGATGTCCCGCGCCTTGAAATGCGGCCAAGTCGCCTTGGGCGATTTGGTGTTGAGCCGGGCCACGGCAGGGATGGATCCCGTCAAGGAGCAAACAACGCGCCTCCATCAGGCGGCCAGTTTGGGACAAACGGATCGGGTTCGGCAGTGCATTGAGGACGGTGAGAATACCGAGTGCCGGGATCTCCATGGAGAAACGCCGTTGCATAAAGCGGCCCGGGAAGCCCATCTGGATGTTGTCGAATTGTTGGTGACCCATGGAGCCGGTATCAATACCGGGGACAACTATGGTCTCACGGCCTTGCACTGGGCGGTGCTGGCGGGAAGCGAAGCCGTTGCGCTTCTTCTTCTTAGCTCGGGCGCCGACGTGAATGCGCGCGATTACTTCGTGGGCAACATGACTCCGTTGGCGCTGGCCAAGCTCATGGGCTACACAGAACTCGCGCAACTGCTGAACCGTCATGGAGGCGTTGTGTGAGAGTGCGGCGCAGGCGGCTCGGCGCCTCAAGAGGGCTCTGTCGGTCTTCCACCCCTTCGGTTGTCAAGCAATGTTCCGTTGCGATGAACTCCGGGCGAACGGGTTCGTTCACGGGCTCACGTGAACCAGCAGGTATGCTTGCCATGAAGCGGCAACATCGCTATCATATGGACCAAGGGATGACGCGCGCCGATGCCAGATGATTCCAGTCTCGGAAGAGTCCGCTTGAATGATGGTCTTGGCGAGGATTTGGAGGAGTTGTGGCGCGGGCGCCCGCCGGGAGCCGGGCGCGTGATATAATTTGGGTGGGTGTTTGGGCAAGGGCGCTGGCGCGTCCAGGCCGGGGCAAGACACACCATCCAGGGACAGTGGAGCCAAAACAGGGCTGGACGGGTGGCGGCATCGCCGCCTCCGCCGCAAGGATAAGGATGCCGGGCCATTCTTAAGGGACTCATGAAAAGATTATTTCGCGGCAAAGACGACCAACGGGTGGACCACGAAGAGGGAGTCCAGGAAGATGGTAACGGCCAGCAAACTGGCGTCCAGTCGGACCTAGAGTTGTCCCACGTTGGTCCCTACGAGATCATTGCGCCAATTGGTAGCGGCGGGATGGGGACCGTGTATAAGGCGATTGACCGCAGCCGGGACGCTAGCGTCGCGGTCAAGGTGTTGGACCGGCGGTACGACTTGGATAAGAAACGGCGCAAGCGTGATTACCTTGGCCGCGAGATACTAATCGCCTCGGCGCTGAACCATCCCAACATCATTCGCATGTCCAATCAAATCGTCGAGCAAGAAGACCGGAATGGCAACGTTCGGCGGTGCCTGATCATGGAGTTGGTGGACGGGCACAATCTGCGCCGCTTCATTGAGAACCGCGAACTGAGCATGCGGCAGATGGTGGATTTGGCCATCCAGCTCTGTCAGGGATTGGACTTTCTCCACCAACACGGCATTGTTCACCGGGATATCAAGCCCGAGAACTTCCTGTTCTCCCGCGATCTTTCCAAGGTGAAGATTGTGGACTTTGGCCTTTCCAAATCCGATTCGAGTTGGCGTACGCGCTGGTTCAAGGAAGGCGGGGGCACCCGCCGGTACATGTCGCCCGAGCAACTGGCGAAAAAAAGCCTTGACGCCCGCTCTGACATCTTTTCCTTTGGTCTGACGCTCTACGAATTGTTCACGGGCAGGCACCCTTGTCCTGGACCTGGCGCGAATGACATCATGCGGCAGTTGCGGGATTCCCGGTTCCGGTTTGATCTCCCTTCCAAACATAATCCGGAAATTCCGCCTCACTTGGACCGGATTATCCTGAAGTGTCTACGCCGCAACCCAAATAAACGTTATCAGTCTGTGACGGAGTTGTTGTTGGATCTACAGCGGGTAGCAGAAGCACGGATTTGAGGAGAGACCATGCGGCGGCAGCCGACGTTCAAGAGTGTCACTCGCCGGGACCCCAGTTTGGGGAAGATATTTGTTCTATTACTCGTCCTTTTTGGGGCGGTATATGGCGGCCTGTGGGCGGCCGATGCGTTGCGGGGGCATTATTTTGTTGGAAACTGGGAATCGAAGGCGCACGCGGCGATCGAGGATGCGCGCCAACTCGTGGAAGAACGGCGTGACGCCGAAGCCCGGGAGCTGCTGACCCCGATTGTGGCGCGTGTCTCGGATGCCCGGATCACGCCCGAGGCGCTGCTGTTGCTTTCCAAAATTGAGAAAGCCTCGGGCAACATGGAGCAAGCGGAGGCTTATCTCCAGCGGGTCACATCCGAATTTCCGAACAGCCCCCATCACCCCAAGGCGGCTCTCGCCTACGCCCGGCTCCTAGAGGATAATGGGGAAACGGATCGGGCCATGGGTCTGTACGCCGAAGTGCGGGATACGGCGGCGCCCGCGTTCCGCGCCGAAGCGTTGACTGCCTTTGGGCGTCAAGCGGAGCGCGAGAACGACCTGCTGATGGCGCGGGATTACTACGCCACGGCGGTGGAAGACGCGGAATGGGATAGCGAGGCATGGAACGAGGCCTTGGACGGGTTGGGCGATACCAACGTGGAATTGATCTTTTCGCCCATGGAGACGCCGGAGAGCCGCCATTATGAAGTTGAATCCGGCGACAATTTGACCAATATCGGCGTGGAACTCAACACCACGCAGGGGCTTCTGATGCGGGCCAACAATATTGAAAACCCCGCGGACCTGCGCGTGGGACAACGATTGAAGTACACGCCCAAGGACTTCCGCATTGTGATTGAGCGCTCGACGAGGCGCTTGTTCCTGTTGGACAACGATGGGATTTTCAAACGATACGACGTCGGGCTTGGCAGGCCAGGGCAGGACACCGTCCTAGGCAGTTACCGGGTGGGAAACAAGCAAAAGGATCCCACGTGGTTCAAGCCGGGATACGGTCCCATTCCGCCAAACGATCCCCGCAATGAACTGGCGACGCGGTGGATGCCCATGGTGCCCGAGGAAGAGGGACTTCCGACGGATCTGGGCATTCATGGCACCATCGCCCCGGAGACCATTGGCACGTACGGCTCCAATGGGTGCGTTCGCATGTATACCGAGGAAGTGGAGGAACTCTACGATCTCGTGGTTCGCGCGACGCCGGTGGAAGTGGTCGAGGTGTTTAGCCCTATCTGAGCCATGCGGAGAGCATGGGCTTTTGCCGGATCGCACCGGGAAGCGAGGTTACGGTACGCGGTGGTTTTGATTCATTCATGGGCGAAAATGGCGTAAGGGGCCGGCAGCGGTCCCGGCGCTTAATCTGGAGTCCCCTTATGCCCGGACGGTTGTGAGCGCCGTGCGGGCGTTGTTTATTGACCAAGAAACGGGATGAATGGACTTATTCGGCCGTTATGTGGTTCACGAGAATGAACGGATCCTATGAACACGTCTAGTTCTTCCTCTCTCACGAGCGAACTCTGGAAAGCATGCAAGGCGGAGGAGGATGCCGCCGCATTGATTCCCATCACCGACCCGGACTCCTTTCAGGAGTTGGCGCGCTCGGTGGGGCGCAATTGCTGGCGGTATGCGTCTGGCGATTGTTATCTTATTGTGGACGAGGTCACCGCGGCGTCTCTGGCGGAGCTGGAGGCTTTCAGCTCCGTCGCAGAACAGGTATTGGTGATGGGCCGTCCTCCCGAGGCTTGGGCGGACGCGGATAATGTGCGGGAGTATCCGCACGAATCTACCATCGCCAAGGAAGATGAACGCCTCCTCCTCTTGTTATCCCCCCTTCATTCGGTGGCCATGTTCTACGCCAATGCTGGAACGGATGGCCGTGTGTCCGGAGGTTGGAAGGGGGGGTGGACCTGCCGGCAGGACCACGTCTGGCGGCTGGGGAGGCTTCTGGGCAAGCAAGCCGGGGGACTCTGGCCGGAAGCCATGGAGGCGGCCCCGCCCGCCCAAACGGATGCAAGCCTGGGCTTGGCCACCGAGCTGATGGCTCATCATGTGGAAGTCCTCACGCGTCAGCGGCGGGACGCGGCCGTCGACAAGGGCGATCTGTATTGCGTGCTGGAGATACTCAAGGCCATCTCGGCCAGGCGGCGCAGCCATGATATCCTTTTCGTGTTCGTGGAGAAGATCGCCCAAATCGTCGGTATTGACCGGTGCTCCGTCGTGAGGCTTTGGGGTGGAAGCGAGATGGGGCATGTGCTTGCCTCCCATGAAGATTCCCAGGTGTATAACCTGCTGATCGATATCCGCAAATACCCCGAGTTGCAGCATGTGCTGCATACCGGCTCCAAGGTCGTCGTGAACGATGTTCAGAACGATCCCATTGTGGGAGAGTTCGCGGCGGAATTGGCCGCGGCGGAGATCGCTTCGCTGTTGGTGATTCCAATTGTGCTGCATGACGAGAATGTGGGATCCCTGTTCTTGCGCGCGGCGCGGCGGAAAGGCGTGTTCTCCGATCGGGAGATCAATTTCTGTGAAATCGTGGCCGAGGCAGCCGCGAACGCCTTGGAGCGGGCGCATCTCTTCGAGTCGATTCAACGCGCCAATGAGCGGCTGGAGTACCTGGCCGTGACCGACGGCCTTACTGGTCTCTATAATCACCGGCACATACGCGAACGGCTGGACGAGGAATTCGAGCGCGCTCAACGGTATCATCTGCCCCTGTCTTGCCTGATCCTGGATATTGACAATTTCAAACAGATTAACGACACATGGGGTCACCTGCAGGGCGATTACATCTTGAGGGAACTTGCCCGCCGCATCACGGCGACGGTGCGAAAGAGCGACATCATTGCCCGGTATGGCGGGGAAGAATTCATCGTGCTTCTGCCTCAAACGGGAGTGGAGGGCGCCAAGGTGGAAGCGGAGCGGCTTCTGCGTCATGTGAATGGCAAGGCCTTCGAGGGGATGCCAGAAGGCCAGCGCGTGACGGTGAGCATTGGCGTGGCTGTTTTGGATCATGAGAAGATGACGACAAGCGAAGCCATGATACGGGTAGGCGACAAGGCGTTGTACGACGCCAAACGCCTGGGGAAAAACCGTGTTGTGGTGGGAACCTCGTGAAGGAGTTTTGGATGGTGCTTCGATGCGTTTACGGGATAGTGTGTGTTATGGCCGCGGCGGGGTGCGTTACCGTGCCGGGTGTACGAAGCGAACTGAGGCCGGATTTCGAGGCGGTTCCGGAGCAGGCGCTTCGCCAGGCGGCCTCGGAGATTGAGCAAGCCGTTTTGGACGGAGATGGCGGCTATGCGCCTCAAGATCGCGAGGGATTGGTTCTGGATACGGAACTCATACGCCAAACCATACGGACGCGAGCGCTACGCGGCGAACGGGTGAATGAACTCCGGGATACGCCATGGGTTTACGAGCAGCGTTCAGGCGTACTCTCGCTTCGGCGCGGCCGGGACTACCGTAACGAGACTACCCGGGAGCAGCGCCGGCAGCATGCGGCGCTTGTGTTCCGGGAAAACGATGGCCGATGGACGCTTTACGACGCCATCCGGAGAGCCAATGGCCTCGATTCGAGGGGGTATGACGCGATCCGGATTGCATTTTTCGAGGCGCGTGTGGAGGCGATGCCGCCGGGCCAGCAGTACGAAGGGCCGGACGGCGATTTGCGGATTAAGGGTGAATCATGATTCATGGGTTCAAGAGTATGTCAGAGGTAATGACCGCTGTGACGTTTCGTCTACGGAAGCATGGACGCGGCGCCGGACATGTGGCGCTCATCGTTGCTGGACTTATTGCGGCCGCGGCGGTCACGGGATGCGGACAGGGAGACGAGGCTGACTATCTGGAAGGACTTCCCCATCCGCGATTGGTTGCTCAATTGGAGGAACGGGCTCATGACCTCGCCCAGCGCCAATATGAGTACTTTAAAATGTACGAAGATGAGCACCGGGATGAGGTCCGTTATCACGAGATCGTGGGACATCCATTCAGGGAAGGCGAAGGCGTGTACCTGAAGGATTATCGCGAGTTCGTTGGCTATACAGTCGATGATATTCTCAGGTCCGAGAGTTATCGGACGCCAGTGGAAATGGTCATCACCTATTATTACGAATGGCGTATTACGCCTCCACGCGCGAGCGATCTTGGCAGAGTACTTCTCGATTTGGATCCCACGCTCATTGCGGCAAACGACACTGAGTTCTCCGTGCGCAGCAACCACAGAATGACGCGGCGGTACCGGTGTGATTCCCAAGGTGATTATCACGGCGCCCTGGAGACACCGCTACCCTTGGAGCACTACTATCTTGAAGTGGGTGAGGAGACCGATGAGAGTCCCATGTTTGAGTTTGCCAGCGAAGAGAGCGAAGAGACTGAATGAATGCCGCGAGTCACAGGCAAGTAGGAGCAAATAGTCATGTTTCGCGCTGTAGCCAAGTGGGTAAGCGTACTTGTCGTGCTGGGGATTGGGATGGCCCTTGTGCAGGATACCGGGTCGTTTGCCGTGGCGGAGCCGCGCGCGCCGGAGGCGGTTTCCGGGGAACACGAGGGAGAAGACCACTCTCCGGATCGGCTTGACCCCGGTAATGTTCCCGCCTCCTTGGACATGGAGGCCATTGAGCCCCCGGAGCCCAGAGATGCGGTGGATACCGAACGGGTTGATGAAGGGACGGCCGAAGATATTCCCCTTGAGGACAGCATTCCTAGCGCTCCGCCTGATGAGGAGCCAAGCGCGCCGATCGAGGAGGGCGGCGTTCCTCCGCTTGATCAGCTCATCCCCGGCCTGCCCACGGACGAGGACCGGGATGCGCAAGATAGCGAGGTGGATCTCTCACCGTTTGAAGAGCTTGTGCCAGGTATTTCCACGGATGGAATTTCGGAGTTACTGAGAGATGTGGGGGATCGAGATGGGCTCCACATGATCATGGAGCCCATTGAAATTGGCGAGGACGGAACCATCTCGTGGGGGACGCCTCAGAGACAGGTAGCGCCTGATCTCTTTCTCCCGGAATTGTCCGGTGATGGAGTGTTTTCACCATCTGAGTTTGGCTTACCGGGCCTTGAATTGCCGGATGCCTCCGGCGACTCCGAGTCCATTCCAGACAATGTCGTGCGAGAGATTATGATGTTGATGGGGGAAGGCGAATTCGAAGCCATCGAGGAACTGCTTGACGAAATGGACGCGCCGCCGGAGCTGATGGATTTCGTGGAGCAGATGCTGGTTCCGGAGCTTCACCCCGAGTTGGAAGCCGTGCCCGAGCTTGAGGAAATCCACGTCGCCGCGAAGGAAGGCGACGTGCCGGAATTGCGCCGCCTGCTTGAGGAGGATCCGGATGCGATTGACGCCGGACTCGAAACCGGCCGGGCGGGACCGCTTCATCTTGCGGCGGGATATGGGCATGAAAAAGCGGTTGCGTTTCTGTTGGAGCAAGGCGCGGACATCGAGGCGTTGACCGAAGAATCCCACACGCCGCTGCATTACGCCGTGTACAGCGGGCGGAGCGGCGTCGTTGAGCTGCTGCTCGAAGCGGGCGCTCCACGGGATGTTGCTGATTCTCAGGAGCGAACGGCTCTGGATTGGGTGCGCGCGGAACGAGGTCTGCATCATCTTCTGCCACTCTTCCCTGAATACGCCGTGGCTGCGGGGGATGAGGGTGATGACGCCGATTTGCCCCACCTGCACCAATTGGCGCGTGACGGGAAGTTGGACCAAG